>JALHTS010000088.1 GCA_022865965.1 Ignavibacteriaceae bacterium | reverse complement strand
TGCCAGCAAAAATCACTTCCCTCATCTGATTTTCTTCGGCATCTCTTACCGCTATTTAAAGTTGCCTTACAGCGATTGTCCTTTCTTCTCTTTTGTACAGGCTTAACTACCTTTGATGTTTTCACGGTAGAAGATGAGGATAAGTGCAACATAAAATATAGAGAAGAATAAAGAAGCAGCAACGATGAGAAAACTAAAAACTTTTTCATATTATTACCTTATTTTATTGAGAGCTTCTCTCTCGGATTTTTTAAGTCCGCTTACTACTAATTCATAAGAATGATCTATCATTTCTTTTAATTCCTTTTGTGGAACTGATCCGTCAATGATCACCGTGTTCCAGTGCGATTTATTCATATGATATCCCGGCTGCACAGCTTCATATCTTTCACGAAGTTCAACCGCATGTTCAGGATCACATTTTAGATTTATCTGAAGAGGAATTTTTTCAAGAGAAGCCAGAAGAAAAACTTTATTCATTACTCTAATTACAAGAGTATCTTCATCAAAAGGAAAATCTTCAGATATTCCCTTTTTAATATAGCAGTATTCTCTTATTGCCTCAATATTCATTTTAACAATTCAATTAATTATTTGAATACTTCCTTTTTCAGGAAGTTTTATTGTGTATGTTTTTTTGCTTTTGTTCTTCAGATAACTTTCTCTTAACCATGGATTATACATTTTAAGTATTTTATAATTTATTCCTCGTTCAGCGGCCCAATCTGCAAAATCTGTTACCAATTCCGATAATTCAACTTCATAAGTTTTTAAAGGAAGATATAAATCTATTTCCATCAGATCAAATCCATACTTCTGCGGATTTTGCATTATCACTTTTAAAGAAACGATTCTTGCAATGAATCTTGATGTTTCTATACCAAGCACAAGGTTATAATAGTTGTTCGCTTTTTGTCTTTCTATCTGATTATCAACTCCACTTACACCCATGTTGTACGATGCGGCTGCCATTGTCCAATTACCGTATTTCTGATAAGATTCAAGCAAATATTTACAAGCAGCTTCTGTGGCTTTTTCAACATGGTACCTTTCATCAATTTCGTTGTTCACTTCAAGTCCATATTTGTCGGCCGCACCTTTCATAAATTGCCAGAATCCTGTTGCTCCGGCTGGTGATACCACATTTTCAAGATTACTTTCTGCAACAGCAAGATATTTAAAGTCATCGGGGACATTATATTCTTTTAAAATTGGCTCAATAACAGGAAACCATCTATTTGCTCTTTTCAAAGCCAGAATGGTTGACGAATGCAAATAAGTGTTTACTATCATTTCTCTGTCAATTCTTTCATAAACCTCAAAGTTCTCAAGTGGAACCCGCTCACCTGCAAAGTAAACATCTTTTGGAATTTCCGGAGATATTATCCTGTAATCCTGCGGAAAATCATTTTTGCTGACCAAATCTGATGCAGCTATCAGATTTATATTGTTCCCAAAGAATATAAAACCTGCAATAATTAGAACTATAACCGCTGTTAATGCACCAATTAGAAAATAAAACGCCTTGCTGTTTTTGTTTATCAATCTTTTTTCTTTCATAAAAAATCCTTTTGAATTTGCACTGCATGATAAAAATATTAACTTGAAATTCGAAAGCCAAAACAGAGTCTTATTATATTTGCAGTAAACTTTCTGAAAATACGGAGAATAAATGGAAACAATACAAGCTTTGCTCACAAGAAGAAGCATAAGAAAATATAAAAATAAGCCAATTGAGAAGGATAAAATTGAAATAATTCTTAAATCGGCAATGTATGCACCAAGTGCAATGAATTTGCAGGCGTGGCATTTTATTGTAATTGACAATAAAAATATTCTTGCTGATACAATAAAATCAATTCCGCACGCAGAATTACTTAGACAAACTCCCAATGCAATTCTTGTATGCGGCGATAAAACCATTGAAGCGAATGAAAGCTGGATGATACAGAATTGTTCGGCAGCAATACAGAATGTTTTGCTTGGAGCACACGCATTAGGAATTGGTTCCTGCTGGATTGCAATTCACGGAATTGAAGACGTTGTTAAGAATGTTTCAAAACAGTTTAATCTTCCCGAAGATGTTGTTCCGGTTTCATTAATTTCACTCGGTTATCCGGACGAGACCGTATTTGCCGAAGAAAGATTCAAAGAAGACAAAATTCATTATAACAAATGGTAATTTGAAAGTAAGATTATGAGTGCGAGTTTGGATTCAATTCTTTCTCTTAATCATACTCATAATCTCACTCTTTACTGGAGGCAAAATTGAACGAAGTAAAATCAAATAAAGATTATAATCCTGAAATGCATTCTGCGGAACACCTTCTTAATCAAACTATGGTTAGAATGTTCAACAGGGGCAGATCATTCAGCAACCATATTGAGAAGAAAAAATCTAAGTGTGATTATCGCTTCGACCGTAATCTTACAGAAGAAGAAGTTGAAACAATTAATAAAAAGGTAAATGAAATTATTCAACAAGACCTTCCTGTTTATGAAGAATTTCTTAATCGTAATGATGCATTAAAACATTATAAACTTTCACAACTGCCTGAAGATGCGGGAAAAACAATACGGATAATAAAAATCGGCAATTACGACGCATGCCCCTGCAGCGGGGTTCACGTATCTCATACAAAGGAAATCGGAAACTTTAAAATTATATCTACAAGCTTTGAGGATGGTGTGCTAAGAGTAAGATTTAAATTGCCAAAAGATTAGGTGTAGTCCACTTTGGAGGTGGACTGCACCTTTTCACCTTTTGATTATTTGTTTAATATCTCCTCTATTTCATCCATTACTTTATTCATTTTTTTCATTGTCAGTTCAAATGGTTCTGACGAAAGAGGATCTATTCCTGCATCTTTAATTAATTCAGCCGCATACTTAGAGCCGCCGCCATTTAATATTTTGTAGAAATTATCTACTGCAGGAGTTCCTTCGTTAACTATCTTTTCTGCAAAAGCTGTTGCATAGATAAGCGAAGTTGAATATTGAAAAACATAATAAGTATATCCCAGAAAATGAGGAATGTAAGACCATTCGTATTGTATGTAAGGATCAACAACACAGTATCCTGCATCATGTCCATAATATTTTTTCACTATATCATAATAAATATTGCAAAGATCGTCACCGGTTAATGGTTTGCCTTGTTCTATACGTTTGTGTATTTCAAGCTCAAACTCTGCAAATGATGTTTGACGGAAAATCGTTGTTCTTAAAAGATCAAGATAGCTGCCGAGCAGGAAAAGCTTTTCTTCATCGCTTTTTACATTAGCAACCATATAATTGTTAAGCAAGGTTTCATTTATGGTAGAGGCAATCTCTGCAACAAAAGTTGCGTAATCTGATTTTGCAAAAGGTTGATTGGCATTTGAATAGAAGCTATGCATTGTATGACCAAGCTCATGAGCAAGTGTGGAAAGTGATTCGTAATCATCATTCCAGTTCATAAGAATATATGGATGAACATCATAAGCACTACCATTTGAGTAGGCACCGCTTCGTTTCCCTTCCGTTGGAATAAAATCAATCCATCTATTATCAAAAGATTTTTTAACTGTTGAAAGATATTCAGACTTCATTGGTTTAAGTGCATCAAGTATTGCCTGTTGTCCTTGCTCAACTGTAAAGGCCAAATCAACTTTTTTAACAAGCGACGTATATAAATCATAATAGTGAAGTTCATCCACCCCAAGCATGCGTTTCTTTAACTCCAGAAAACGATGAAGTGTCGGAAGACTTTTATTTACTTGTTCAATTAAGGTTGTATAAACAGTTGTTGGAAGATTATCGCCATTAAGTGCATATTCCAAAGAAGAAGCATATTGTCTGTTCTTAGCATAAACCCAGTCTTTTTTAACTTTACCGACAAGGTTCGCGCCGAGAGTATTTTTAAAATCGCCGTAGCTGTTAAAAAAAGTTTCAAAAACTTTGATTCTGTCTTCGCGATTTTCAACTGTTCGAACTCTTGTGTATTCGGCCGGACTCAGTTCAACTTTTTTTCCATCTGAGAGAGTAATTTTTGGATTTGGTTTTTCCCCATCAGCGAAAATTGAGTAAACATTGTTTTGATTTCCGGCAATCAAACCAAAGCTGGCAAGAATTTTTTCTTCTGCTTCTGTTAAAGTATGCGGTCGCAATCTCTGAATATTATCAATATACATTGAATATGTACTGAGCTCCGGTTTCTCCTGGAAAAACTTTTCGATCTTTTCTTTTGGGATTGCAAGAATTTCTGGTTCAAAGAAAGCTGCCGTTTCACCAAGTTTGGTCCCAACTGAAGACAACTGTTGACGCAAAGCCTGATTTTCAGAAAGTCGTACGTCTTCGTTACTTAGATTACCTGCATAAGTTCCTGCTTTGTAAAATGTTTTTAATAATCCAAAGTAAGAGTTTAAGGCATTCAATAAAGTCTGAGAATTTTCGCCAAGCTTTCCTTTGTAAGAAGCAAAATCATTTATGCTCCCTTCAACTTTTTTAATATCCGCCTGCCAATCTGCTGTAGTAGCATACATATCTGCCAGATTCCATTTGTATTTATCGGGCACATCTTTGCGTTGCGGCGATTGAGGAAATGCGGATGTAATTACTGTAATAGTAACAAGAACGTAAAAAAGGACTAGTTTTTGTTTGGTCATTTCTCCACCTAATAAGTATAAAAAGACAATTGTAATGTAAACTTAAAAAGAAATATCGTTTGATTGAAAAATATTTGATGGGCGGTTGTACAAAATTGATAACAAAGGGCTTGGAAATCCCACACAATTTTAGCCGTGATTTTTTTATATTTCCTCATCAAATAATTCTATTTAGAAATTTTCGAGGTAAGTATATGAAAAGTTTATTTTTTATGACTTTTTTAACAATACTAACACTAACCGGCTGTATTGACCAAAAATCAGACGACCAAACGAATTATACGGAGGATATAAAAGTGCTTCGGGAAAAGATTAACAAATTTGTTCCGGTTGATATTAAGTACGATGCAAGTTTGCTCAACGAAAGAGAAAATGTGGTGCTTGAAAAACTTTATAATGCATCAAAGATTATTGATGAAATTTTTCTTAGCCAAGTTTACTCTAAGAACTTTGAGATCAGAAACTCTCTTATAAAAATGAACAACGAAAGGGCATATCTGCAGGTTCAATTGTTTAATATAATGTTTGGTCCGTTTGACAGGCTTGATCACGATAAACCTTTTATCGGCGAGGAAGAAAAACCGCTTGGTGCAAATTTTTATCCCGAAGATATGACTAAAGAAGAATTTGAAACCTGGATTAAGAATAATCCTGAAGATGAAAAAGCGTTTACCTCCGAATTTACCGTGATTAGCATAGATGGTGATAAAATAATCGCTATTCCCTACAGCGAATATTATAAAGATAAACTCACTGAAGTATCAAAACTTTTAAAAGAGGCTGCCGAATATGCCGATAATCCATCGCTCAAAAAATATCTTATTTCTCGTGCAAATGCTTTTTTAAGTAATGATTACTATCAAAGCGATATGGACTGGATGGATTTAAAAGATCACACAATTGAAATTGTAATTGGCCCATATGAAGTTTATGAGGATGGTTTATTTAATTATAAAGC
>JALHTS010000087.1 GCA_022865965.1 Ignavibacteriaceae bacterium | reverse complement strand
GCCCGATAAGATTGGGTATCATATTCTTGATGTACGTGCCGATACCGGAATGGTTTATCATTCTTGCATCAATTGTTATATCAAATTTTCTTCCGTTCAATTTATTAAGTTTATTTTAGATAAAATGATTTATATTTGAACAATTTTATTGTTTTATTTTGCATAATTGAATATCACTAAGAGAATAAGTAATTAAACTAATCTCTAAAAACATTTTTATTAACGGAAGATATACGACATAATACACTTCAAATGAAAATTTCGATAATAACTCCAACATATAATTCTGAAAAAACTATACTGGACAATGTCCAATCAATAATTAATCAGACTTATAAAGAATTTGAACATATTATTGTTGATAACTTAAGTACAGACAATACACTTCAAATAATAAAAAACATCTATTTAAGCAATAATATCTCCGATAAATTACGAATAATATGTGAAAAAGATGAAGGGATCTCCGATGCATTTAATAAAGGAATAAACGCTTCAAGCGGGAAAATAATTAATATTCTTAACAGCGATGATCACTATGCTTCTCCTAATGTCTTTAGCGAAGTAGTTAAAGTATTTGATGATGATAATATTTTACTTACACATGGAGATATTTTTTTTGATGATCCTATCTATGGTTCAAATATCAGAAAACCATTACTTTGCCCGGTGACAGTGGCAATGCCATATAACCATCCTACAATGTTTATCAAAAAATCGGTTTATGAAAAATACGATTTATACGATACCTCCTTCCGATATGCAATGGATTTTGAGTTTATCTGTAAATTGAGTAAAAATATTGATGATCTGAAGAGTAAAAGCTCCTATCTTAACAGGTTTTCTATAGTAAATATGAAGGCAGGTGGTGCTTCATGGAAGAATGAACTCGCTTCATTAAGAGAGACAAAAAAAGCTTTAAAGTATTATGGATTTTGGAATCTCTCGGCAAGAAAAAACTATGCTTTCAGAAAATTGAGAATTAAGTTGAAAACCGTTTTCTCAGTGTTCGGGATGGAAAAGACCGTAACGTTTTGGCGAAAATGGAAATGGGAAAATAAGCATGAATAATTTCCAGGAAATTTGTAAAAATTTTCCAAACGTGGATAATATAATATTCATTTCTGAAAGCAATTTAGATTCTTCACGAAAAACTTTTTTATATAAAAATTTTATAATTAAAGCACACAAAAAAAATGAAGACCGAACACAACATATGCGCCAGAATAGTCTTCAGCGGGAATATGAATTACTTAAAAGATGTAACGAGATTAATGGGGTTCCAAAAACATTTTATTATTGTTGTAATGATGACTATGATCTTCTATTCACCAGCTATCAGCAGGGAATACAGCTTGTAAATCTAAAAATATCATTTGTGCAGTTGCTAAAGATCTTGAAAGCACTCTCCGTAATTTTATTTAAACTTTCAAGGCGTGGGATTTCACACAACGACATTGTCCCGGAGAATATTCTTGTCACAAATAATTTTAAGGTGTCGTTAATTGATTTTGATCAAGCAACGCAAGTAAAACCAATTACAGCCTTTGTTAGACAATTTTTAGGAATTAAGATTGGAGAATCAAAATTGAATTATTCAATGATTACAATAATTAAAGATTACTTGAGGAAAAAATTTCCCAAAATAGTATTTCAACTAAAAAAACTATCTGGTAAAAAATTTCCTGAAATTGAAAGGTTACCAACCTTAAATGCGGACGCCGATCCGAAACTGAAAAAATTACTGCAAGCCTGGAAACTTGCACAAAAGTCAAACGCAAGTTCTCCGGGAATACCAATAGCATATTATTCGTTAGAATTTAACGGGATAACATTCCCGGGAGAAAGACCCTGGATTAGACGATGGGATGAATTAAAAAATATTTCGGATTATTCTGGCAAAACCATTATAGAACTCGGTTGTAATATGGGATTGCTTTCAGCTTTTTTAATAAATGAGGCCGGTGCACAAAAATGTATCGGCGTTGACCACGATGGAAAGATTTTAGAATCTGCTAAAATAATCAGTGATGTTTTTAATGTTAATTCCATATTCCGTAAAATTAATTTTGATTCATTAAACAAGTGGGAAAACGAACTATTAGCTTTCAATGCAGATATTATTTTCGCACTTAATGTTTTGAACTGGGTAAGCGATAAAGATAGATTTTTACAATTTTTATCAGCTTTTAAGGAAGTAATTTTTGAAGGACATGATTTGCCGGAGAATGAAAAAAATAATTTTAAACGTCTTGGTTTCACTTCAATCGAAGAAATCGGATACAGTGAAAGAGAAAGAATAATTTTAAGATGCAGGAAATGATTTTGTGATAGATAATAATGATAAAGAAAATAATTCAAATCAGATTAAACATGATCTGAAATTATCGGTTCTTACCGGACCAGCTACGTTTGTAATTCCTGTTATATCCTATTTCTTTTTATATCCCATCATATTGTCCCGTTCAAGCCTGGAAGTTCTAGGAATATGGTCTTTATATGTAACCACGGCTTCTTTCTTTACTGTAGCAGATTTGGGTTTCAGTCAGCATTTTATTCGTGAAGCGGGAAAAGACCGGGATAAAAATATTTTAAGTGCTCTTAAAATTGAACTGGTTTCCGCCAACAGATTCTATCTCTTACTTGGTTTAATTGGTATTGTGTGCATTTCAATTTTCAAAAATAGTCTGTTTAGTTCAGTAGAAAATATTTATCCCTTAAATGGTTTGTTTTCTTCAGCGCTTATCTTGATTATCAGCACCATATTACTTTTAATCTCTTCACTTGATGCTGCTATTCTTTCTTCTCGTGCCGATAATTATTATGTAAGACTCGTAAAAAGTATTTCGCCAATATTTACTTACAGCTTTGCAATCATTGGTGCACTTATAAAATTACCAATAGAGGGATTTGCTGTTGGTTCACTCGTTTCTAACTTATTTCTTATTTGGGTTTATCGCAAAAGAATTCAAAATAAACACAGCGAGTGGATTGCGCTAAAAATCAACTTGTCAATTAATCAGACGCTTAAATCTTTGAAGAATCTCCTCCAAAAAGGATGGAAATTATATAGTGTTTCCGTGGGATTAATAATAAGGCAACCAATATTGCGATATGTAATAGCATTCGGTTTAGGTCTTCCGGCTACAGGAATATTTGATATCGCAATGCGTATTACATCCACATCAAGAGATATTGTGTCTGCCGGTTTCGGTTCATTATATCCCTCACTTGCATATTTCTTTAGAATTAATGATAGGATTAAAATTCTTGAAATCATTAGAAAGTCGCTAATGATACTTATGCCAATCGGTTTTATTACAGCTGCAGTTCTTATTTATAATGCTAATTTTATTTTTCTCTTTTGGCTTCATGGAGTACCGGCCGGTAGTGTATATGCAACAGGCATACTGGCTGTTTGGCAATTAATGACAATAATGAACATACCTTTTTGGTTTTTATTGCAAGCAACACATCATGAAAAAATTGCCGCCGTTGCAATTTGGGCACATACAATTTTTATTTTGCTGTTGATTCCCATAAATATATTACAGATAGGTTTTACTCTTGATCAGCTTTTGATATATTGGACAATAACGGCCCTATTTACCCAGATTCTGATATATGTTTTTGTTGAAAAAAAACTATCATTGTTTTGGGAAGTGTTTAAAGATTCAATCCTTATCAAAATATTAATCTTCAGCGTGATCTATTTTTGTATTCAAATTATTACACAGACCTCTTTTCACGGAGATTTTATTAATTCAGAAATATTAAGCCTGGGTTTAATAGTTTTATTTCTTATGGCTTTATTTCCTTTATTCTTACCAATGATAAAAAAACATCTGGCAATTAAAACATCTAAATATTAAAAAAGCTTTAACATAAACAGCGGCAATTTACCATAAAATCCGGAGTCTGTATAATGTGTTTTCTTATTACAAATAAGATGTAATTATAGAATTTCAATAATTATATTTGGATAAAACCTAAACAAGGATTTCTCATTAAGGCAATAATCAGGCACAACTAATATTTTGAAGTTACCTTATTTAAAATACACACCGAAAGAACTTTTAAATTTTAAAGGTTCTTCCCGTTCCGAGAAAGCAAAGAAAAATATTATTCTTCTTTTTATTCTTAACTTTTTCAACTTTATTGCAATTATGGCGCTGGTGCCGGTTAGTATCGGATATCTGGGCGAAGTTGAATACGGTATATGGCTTACTTTACATTCCATTTTAATGTGGCTTGTCAATTTAGATTTCGGATTGGGCAACGGGCTGCGCAACAAGCTTGCCGAAGCTTTTGCCCATAAGGATATTAAACTAGCGCGCAGTTATGTGAGCACCGCTTATGCAATATTTTCAACAGGATTGTTATTTGTAATTATCATCTATCTTATCATCCACCCTTTTATCAACTGGACTGTGCTTCTAAATGCTCCGCAGGAGTATTTTTATTCACTCAATAAGCTGGTGCTTTTTGTTTTTGTTCTTTTCTGCATTCATTTTTTACTCAGACTTCTTTCAAGTATTATAAATGCTGACCAGAAACCGGCAATAAACGGTGTTATTAGTTTAAGTATTAATGGATTAACCCTTCTAGCGGTGATCGGCTTATCACATTTTTATGACAAATCTTTACTTTCATACGGAGTACTTGCGGGATTTATTCCTGTGCTGGTATTTCTCACAGGCAGCGTTATAATGTTTTTAAAAATGTACAAAAGCATTGCCCCGGGTTTTAAATTTGTTAATCTGAAGTATTCCTCTGCATTAATAAAGCTTGGAATGCAGTTCTTTATTATTCAGATCGCTGGCCTGATAATTTTTACTACGGGAAACATAATTATCACACAATTGTTCGGGCCTGCTTCTGTAACCGTTTATAATGTTGCCTATAAATATTTTTATCTGGCGCCGATGGTTTTTAATGTAATAATTGCCCCGTTCTGGTCTGCGTTTACAGAAGCGTATGTAAAACAAGAGTATGACTGGATAAAAAGTATGATGAGAAAATTGGTATTAATCTGGGCGGGTCTTTCATCTGTTGTTGTTTTAATGATAATCTTTTCCGATCTGGCTTATGCTCTCTGGGTTGGTAAAGAAATAGAAGTTCCGTTTCTGCTTTCAGTATTAACGGGACTCTTTGTGATAATTGCAAACTGGAATAATATCTTTGTGTATTTTATTAATGGTGTTGGTAAGGTAAGACTTCAATTCTATTATTCAATTATTACGGCAATAGTGAATATTCCTCTCTCTATCTTTCTGGCGAAAAATTTAAATATGGGAATCAGCGGAGTAATGCTTTCAACAATAATCTGTCTGACTTCCGGTTCTATTTGGGCTCCGATTCAATATCTTAAAATTATAAATAACAAAGCAACCGGAATATGGAATAAATGATATGAATTGTAAAATTTGTAATTCTTCAGCACCCCTGGTTTTTAAAGAAAAGGTTTTGAAGAAATACGATGTGGAATTTTATCAATGCGATAAATGCGGATTTCTTTTTTCTGAGGAACCTTATTGGATAGAAGAGGCATACGGTAACGCAATTACTTATTCCGATTCAGGAATAATTTTAAGAAATATACAATTTTCAAAAATTTGTTCTGTTACGATTGATCTTTTTTTTAATCGTAAAGATAGATTTCTGGATTACGCCGGGGGTTACGGTTTGTTTACAAGAATGATGCGTGATTATGGCTTTGATTTTTATTGGACAGATAAGTACTGTGAAAATCTTTTTGCAAAAGGGTTTGAGCATGATGAAAAGGTTGATTCAAAGTTTGAAATAGTAACTGCTTTTGAAGTGTTTGAACATTTTGTTGATCCTGTTGTTGAATTAGAAAAGATTTTAAGTTTTAGTAATAATGTTATTTTTTCTACAGAGTTGCTTTCTCAACCAATTCCCGATCCCAAAGAATGGTGGTATTATTCGTTTATACACGGACAGCACATCTCTTTTTATACTTATAAAAGCCTTTCGCTTTTAGCAAAAAGATTCAACTTGAATTTTTATTCTATGGGAAACATTCACATAATTACGGATAAAAAACTTAATGAGTTTCTTCTAAAATTACTAAAGAAAGCAAGCCTTGCTTTTCTTTTTGATGTTCTGAAGTTCAGATATAAAAGTAAAACCTTCGATGATCATTTATTAATGTCTAAATCAGCGTCTCAATCCTAATATAAATTATCCTTTATTCGGCCCTTTATTTAATCACTCATTTCATCCGCTTATCATAATTAAAAGACTTTCAGCAGCAAACATTCGTTCTTTTGTAACAAAAATATTTCTGTTTCCGTCTTTAAGAGTGAAATGAATCAATTGTTAACATTTAAATATTTAACAAACCGTTACAAGAACCTGATTTACAGGCATGCAATCTATATGCTTAAAAACCAGATGGATGCTGAAGAAGTAGTTCAGGATGTTTTACTAAGAATGTGGAACAATCTGGGCAAATTTAACCTGTTAAGCGCAAAAGCCTGGTTGATGCGTACGACTCATAATTTGTGTCTCGATTATATAAGACGAAATAATAATATGTACAAACGCGAGCCATTAATAAATGAAGCAATTGAAAATAGAATGAAAGATGAATCGATTGATGGGAACCCGGATTTTCTGATGAATATGAATTTTATCAAAGAAAATATTATGTCGGCAGTTGAAAATTTGCCCGACCGTTTGAAGACGCCCTTTATTATGTATCAGATAGATGGTCTCAAGTATAAAGAAATAAGTAAAATTCTTGATATACCCATGAGCAGTGTTAAAACAAATATTTTGAGAGCACGACAACAGCTAAGAAAAGAGTTGAAAGAATATGAAAAAGAAAAAAGTACTTGAAATAACTCCTCAACTGGAAGAGAAAATTATCGCTTCTGCTTACGGCGAAGGAAGCGTTTTCAATAATCTGAAAGTGAAACGTGTAATTAAAGATTCAGAACATGCAAACGCATTATATGAGCAGTATAAAACAATTGCACAAACATTTAATCGGTTTGAGTATCAGGAATGTCCGGAGAGAGTAATTCAATCCGTTGAAGCACAGGTTAAAAGGAAATCTTCGGGAGCAAAATTATATGAAATTATCAGGCCGGCATTTACATATATGATTCTTGCTGCGGCAATGATTACTGCGATAATAACTTTCACTGTGGATAATCAAACAAATAAAAGAATGTACAGCAGTAAAGAAATTCAGTTTGCAAAAGAACAGCTGCATTTATCGCTTGAGCTCATTGGTAAAGTAATGAATAAAACTGAAAATGAAATAACACCAAAAATAATAAACGAAAAAGTAGGTGATCCCCTTAAAAAAGGATTGCCAGTTATTAACAACTCTATCACAGGAGGATAAAATGAAAAATCTAAAAAAATATCTCGTGCTTGCTTTTGCTTTGTCTGCATTTGCATTAAATGCACAGGATGTAACTAAAGAGCCCGGATATGTTGATTTCGGGGATCTTACAAAGTTCGAAAGTTCTAAGGGTGTAACTGAAGTATTTCTCGAAGAAGATCTTCTTTCTGTTGTTGCAGACCTAACTGCAGAAAGCGATCCTGCATTAACTGAGCTTTTAAAAGGACTTAAGCTTGTTAAAGCCAACGTATATAAAATGGATGGCTATAATGCAGAGCTCGACAAAAAAATTACCGAGATTGATAAAAAATTAACTTCGGCTAACTGGAAAAGAATCGTTAAAACAAAAGAAGAAAAAGAAACCGCAACTGTTTATATAAAGTTCGGTGCTAATAAAAAAGATATAGTCGGGCTTGCGGTTATGGCAATTGAAGAAGACGGTGAAGCGGCTTTTGTAAATATTGTAGGAAGAATTGATATGAAAGCTATCGGTAAGCTTGGCAAAAATTTAAACATACCAAATCTTGATAAACTTAAAGACGAAATGTAAAAATGAAAACGAAACATTTAACCCTGGCTTTAATAATTGCCTTCACTTCGCTCCTTCTTACAGGCTGTTTCGGGGTGAATGAAAAGTTCACAGAGATTCGTAATCATATTATGAATTCTGTTGATGGGTCATACAAAACTGATATGCAGTTTGCGCTTGGCTCTGTTAGTCTTACTTTTAGTCGCTGGGTTGCCGGTTTGGATGAAAATGATAAATTCGCATCCGAACTTCTTAAAGAAATATCCGGGGTACAG
>JALHTS010000628.1 GCA_022865965.1 Ignavibacteriaceae bacterium | reverse complement strand
GGGATTTTATTCCAATATCAATCCTGTAAGAACCGAAGCCGCATATTGAAACCGAGTACCCGGTTTTGCCCAAAATCTTATATTTGAGTGAAGGATATTTAAGAGTGTATTCTAATGTTTGCTTAACTTTTTCCATAAATTCCAATAAAATTCAACGTGAAAGTATGAAAAAATGAGGATTTATCTATCATTAGAGATTCCTTTTATTTCTAAAGTCAATGGTTTATATTTGTGCCCTAATTATTCAGGAGTAGAAAATGGCTAAACAGCAATCTTTTGCTGATAAAGCAAAGGGAAAGAAAAAAGTTGAAGGTGTTACTGTAAAGGTTATTAAATCCGTTAAATCCGAAAAAGGTACATACAAATTCAACGAAAAATATGTTAAGCTTGCTGATATAAGCAAAGTAACAGAAATTAAGTAGTAAAAAGAGCGGTCCGAAGCCGCTTTTTTTATCTCTATTATACCCAAATCATTAACAAATCATCACTTTTCTTTTTTTTTACTTGCATTATTGATAAAATTTTTTAACTTGTCGCACTAAAGTTCCTGCCAGGTATTGATTTAATATCAATCTATCATCATTACTAAGGGGGCAAATTAATTTTCAACAAATCGAGGAGGCTGGCATATGATAAAGCCGAGGAAAATGATTTTTTATGGCTTAAAGGATATAGACAATATTCCGCAGCTAAAACTTTTAAGTAAAGATGAATTATTTAATATCAAAGTCGTATCGAATGTTCTGCCATTTCGTGTGAATAATTATGTTGTTGAAGACCTGATTGACTGGAATAACATACCTGATGATCCAATTTTTCAATTAACTTTTTTGCATAAGGAAATGTTGACAGAAGCACAATTCAATAAAATGGCTTCGGTACTTATGAAATCAGATGCATCCCCAGAAGAAATAAAACAAACTGCTGAAGAAATCAGGCGTGATCTTAATCCGCATCCTGCCGGACAAATGCTTTACAATGTTCCTAAAATTGATGATGAACCTGTTCCCGGTATTCAACATAAGTATAGAGAAACTGTTCTTGTTTTCCCATCAGCAGGACAAACATGTCACTCTTACTGCACCTTTTGTTTTCGATGGGCTCAGTTTGTGGGAATGACTGATCTGAAATTTGCGACAGATGAATCAAAGCGCTTTCAGGATTACTTAAAGAATCAGACTGACATAACAGATGTATTATTCACTGGCGGCGATCCGATGATAATGAGTGCAAAGAATCTTGCTCTTTATATTGAACCGTTATTAGAACCGGAGTTTGATCATATTCAGAATATAAGAATAGGAACAAAATCAGTTGCATACTGGCCTTATAAATTTGTTACTGATAAAGATTCTGATGATACCTTAAGACTTTTTGAGAAAGTAATTAAATCCGGTAAACATCTTGCAATAATGGGTCATTACAATCATTGGATTGAACTATCTACTGATATTGCCCAGGAAGCAGCGAGTAGAATTCGCGATACCGGTGCTCAGATAAGAACTCAATCACCATTAATTAAACATGTAAATGATGATCCCGCAGTATGGGCAAAAATGTGGCACGACCAGGTTGGTCTCGGATTAATTCCATATTACTTTTTTGTTGAGCGTAACACAGGTGCGGAAGACTATTTTTCTATTCCATTATACCGCGCTTATGAAATTTTCCGTGAGGCAATAAAAGGACTTTCAGGTTTATGCAGAACAGTTCGGGGTCCATCCATGTCTGCGCTGCCGGGTAAAGTTATAATCGATGGAGTTGCAGAAGTCAATGGTGAAAAAGTTTTTGTACTAAATATGCTGCAAGGAAGAAATCCCGATTGGGTTAAACTACCATTCTTCGCAAAGTATGATGAAAATGTCAAATGGCTTAACGATCTTAAACCAGCATTCGGTGAAGAAAAGTTTTTCTATAAAGATGAATTGGATATGATCAT
>JALHTS010000086.1 GCA_022865965.1 Ignavibacteriaceae bacterium | reverse complement strand
GTTGCAGAACTTCTTCATAAAATTGAAGGAACAAAATCAACAATTGATTCTCTAGTAAAGAAAAATTTTGTCGAGGTTATTGAAAAAGAAGTTGAGCGAAGATATTCAGAACAATACTCCGAAGAACATTTAGAACTGGTTTTAACAGAACGTCAGCAGAAAATTGTTAATGAAGTAAATGAATTTATAGATAAGAAAGAGTTCAAAACATTTCTTCTTCATGGTGTTACAGGAAGCGGTAAAACTCAGGTGTATATAGAACTTGTTAAAGATGTTCTTTCACAAAATAAAACCGCATTAATTCTTGTCCCCGAAATTTCACTTACTCCGCAAATGACATCACGTTTATTTAACAACTTTGGAGATACAGTAACAGTTATTCACAGCAGAATGTCAGCCGGTGAAAGATATGATTCGTGGAGACGGGTTCAAAAAGGAAAATCTAAAGTTGTAATTGGTGCGCGTTCGGCTTTGTTTGCTCCGCTTAGAAACATAGGACTTATTGTTGTTGATGAAGAACACGATGCAAGTTATAAACAAGGCGATATGGTCCCAAAATACAATGCAAGAGATGCCGCAGTTGTGATGGGAAGTATTTTCAAATGTCCGGTAATTCTTGGTTCTGCAACTCCGTCAGTTGAAAGTATGTATAATGCACAAACAGGAAAGTATAAGCTGCTTGAATTACCTGAAAGAATTGATGATGCTAAACTTCCCAAAATAATTCTTGTCAATATTGCTGCCGAAAGAAAAAAGAAGAAAATGGAAAATGTTTTTTCCAAAATTCTTCTTGAAAAAATTGAAGACCGTTTGAGAAAGAAAGAAGGAATAATAATTCTTCAAAACCGGAGAGGATTTTCAACTCAGATTTATTGCGAAGACTGCGGTGAAGTTGAGATGTGCGACAATTGTTCTGTGCCGATGGTCTTTCACATCAATAAAAATATAATTGAATGTCATTATTGCGGATTGATTAAAGATGTTCCCGGGGCCTGCACAAACTGCGGCTCAGTATCAATAAAATATTTCGGAACGGGAACGGAAAGAGTGGAAGATGAACTACAGTTTTATTTTCCCAATGCTGTAATAAACAGAATCGATTCCGATTCGATTTCCAGAAAATCAATGTTGAGCAGAATACTTCTTCAATTTAGTAAAGGTGAGATTGATATTCTTGTCGGAACACAGATGGTTTCAAAAGGATTGGATTTTTCACGTGTGACTTTAGTCGGAGTAATATCTGCTGAAACAACTTTATGGCTTCCTGATTTTCGTGCTGATGAAAGAACATTTCAACTGCTCACACAAGTATCAGGTAGATCCGGCAGAAGCAAGGTTGAAGGTGAAGTTGTTATTCAGACAATGAACGAAAAACATTTTGCGTTACAAAAAGTTTTTATGAACGATTATGCGGGATTTTATCAACGTGAAATTTCAGATAGAGAAAAAATGGGTTATCCGCCTTTTACCAGGTTAGCATTAATTGAAACAAAAGATCAATCCAATGAAAAGGCAAAAGGAGCAATTACTGATTTTTATAAAGAGTTATTAAAATACCAAAAGTGGTTAAAAATTTCCGATCCCCATTCGGCAATGATATCAAGATTGAAAGGTAATTATAGATATCAGATACTGATTAAAAGCATAAAACAAAGCGACCCCGGTGGTGCTGTTTTACGAAAAGCTATACTTGATTCTTTTGTGGAGTTCAATCGTAAATCACGTTACAGAGATGTTCGTTTAATTTACGATGTCGATCCACAGAGTATATTTTAGTTAGTAAGAATGCTATTATATTTTGCTGGTGAAAAAATAAAGTTGAGCCTGAATTAACTTAACTCTGTATCTATATTATTCAAGCTTGTAACGTCGAAAACTCCAATATATTTTTTATTAATGTAAATATGTTTTTGGAAATTTTTACTGCTTCGGAAATGATTTCTAATTAATGACCCCAATTCAATTAATAATAGTCGGCAATAATTAATTTGAGCAAAGATATTATTTCCGATATCGGGCTTTACAAATCGTACGAAATAATTGAGAAGAACTCATTCTTACTCTTAATTGACATTCCCAAGTTTAAGCACTTCTTATTTTTGTTGAGATTTTACTGAATATTCATAAAGGCAATCGCAAAAATTTAGATGTGTAGTACTAATTTGAGCTAAAAATCAAATTATTACTTATTGATACAATCTTTTTTTTAGTTTCATTTTGGGTTTTCTCTGGTATTAATCTAATTCAAATTTCAATCAATTATTCAGAAAAGTTTAATCCTTTACTGGCACAATTAGTGCTAATATAAATAAAGCTTTCTTGGGGAGATTGTCATTTTGGTTGGTGTGATAAGCTTAAACTATTTCACAAAAGTTTAACAAAATCAAAGCGAAGGTGACATTATGAAACTCTTTATTACTCTTTTTCTACTCATCTTTGCAGTTATTTTCCAAAGCTGCGATATAACAGAAAATTCAACCCAACCTTCAGAAAATTCTGAGATGAATTTTTCTAGTAAATCTTTACCACCTGATTATACTGAACCGAGCCTTCAAATGACGAAGGAGATAGATGGTCTTTTAGGAGGCGAAATTCTATTTGAATCAACTTATGTTGATAACGAAGGCAACACAGTATTGATTCATACTTTATTAACATTCGAACCAAATTCATTCCAGGGTATTAAAGAAATCACAGTAAAACCAGATCCTGAAACTGGTTCCATTTCTTTTTTCCCCGAAATGGCATTTAATATCCCGGCAATACTCGACTTATCATTTTCAGGAATAAATTTGGCCAAATTAGGATTCAATTCAAATTCAAAAGCTGATTTTGTATATATGTCAGATAATGGGGACATCCGGTACATACTTAAAGATGAATGCAAAATAAAATGGAAGGCCAAGGAGTTATTCGTTAAGAAAGCTGAATTGCCTCATTTTTCCAGATATATATTTGTTCGTAAACATTAGATAAAATATTATGATAATTTTTTTACAAGGTAAAAAAAGAAAAAGTTCATCATATTCGAGTTAGTAAGATATTTTACGAAGTTTATTTAACAACTCAACTTGGTTGCTTTTAAAAATCAAATGGCCAACTTGAATTAATAAGAAATGTCCTTACCTTATTATGGTTTAGCTAGCATCAATAAAAAATTATCTATGCTACTATTAAACAAATAACAAATGAATTGGTGAACGGGTTACTTTCCAGAAAGTATGATGCGTGGTTATCTGGTTGGAGTGTTGAGATTCCGCTTAAGTTAGATAATTTCTGGAGTTCGGATCCTGAAAAAGGAATGTTAAATTTCTCAAGCTTTACTAATCCTGAACTTGAAAATATATTTGCCGACATAAAACCAGCTGATGATGAAGCAAAAAAGACTATACTATATAAAAAAGCAAGTAACATCTTTAAAGAAAATGAACCGGTGACAATTCTGTTCTGGTCGGATAACATTATTGCTTATAATAAGAGGATAAAAATAGTAGTTTTTCTCCGCTTGGATTGTTCTCTAAAGCTTGGCAGTGGGAAACAAAATAATATTAAATGTAGGGAACGGTCTCAGACCGTTCCGCTAATTTTTAGTAAGAATAAAATTAAATCAGCCGCCAAATCCAGCCAAAAACGGAACAGCCTGAGCAACATAGAAGAACAATAAACTTCCTATAATCCATAATCCGAATACAACTAAATAATATTTTTTCACATCATCAGATTTAAAGAGTTTAGCAAGTCCGATACTTAAAACTGCATAAGCCCAGATAGAAATCGGATCTATTTTAGCAAGGAAAAATCCTGCCAATGTAG
>JALHTS010000627.1 GCA_022865965.1 Ignavibacteriaceae bacterium | reverse complement strand
GCCGGTTGATGGAATTGAAATTATGGCAAGGAGAAGATTCGGTAAAAAGAAAATAACTTTCAAAGAAATTATTAACTTAACAAACGGTCCAGGGAAAATTTGTCAGGCATTTGATTTTACTCGCAAGGATTCAGGAACAGATTTAGCTGGCAGCAATATCTTTTTATTGGATCAACAAAAATTGAATAGAAATAAAATTGGAATTTCTGAAAGGATAGGGATTACGAAATCTAAAGAACTTAAATGGAGATTCTTTGAAATTGGCAATCCGTATTTATCGCGAAAATGATTAAGTCGAAAAATTTACTACTTATAAGAACTGACAGAATTGGTGATGTGATTTTATCATTGCCATTAGCTGAGATGATTAAAAAGCATCAGCCCGATTGTAAAGTAACTTTTTTGCTCAGAGAATACACAAAAGATCTGGCTTTATCCAATCCTTTTATTGATGAAATTCTTGTTCTTAAAGAGAATGATGGTGAGATTGACATCAAAGCAAATCTTAAAATGCTCGGCGAAAAGAATCTCGATACCTGCATAACAGTTTATCCGACTTTCAAAATTGCATGGTTAATGTTTCGTACAAGAATTAAAAACAGAATCGGAACCGGTTACAGATGGTATTCGTTTTTTTTCAACAGAAGAGTTTATGAACACAGAAAATATGCAGACAAGCACGAGCTTGAGTATAATGTTAATTTGTTGAAAGAGATCGGGATCGAGGAAACAATAACTAAAGACAATGTTCATTTTTTTATTGATATTGAAAAATCTGTTGAAGATAAAATCAGTAAAGATTTTACCAAAAAGAGGATTACTGGATCAAAACCAATAGTTATTGTTCATCCAGGAAGCGGCGGAAGTGCCGTTGATCTTCCGATTGAAAGATTTAAATTGTTGGTTGAAAAATTGGTTGAATCGGAAATTCAGGTTTTAATTACGGGAAGCGAAAACGAAAAAGAAATTTGTCAAAAACTTGTTGTAAATGAATCAGTTAAAAATTTTGCGGGTAAGTATTCATTGAAAGAACTTGTTGCACTTATAAATAAGGTTGATGTGTTCGTTTCAAATTCAACAGGACCGATTCATATTGCAGCAGCTTTAAATAAATTTTCAATCGGGTTTTATCCTCATCTTACTGCTTGTTTGCCGAAAAGATGGGGACCGTATTCAAATAAAAGTAAAATTTATATGCCTGAAAGTGATTGTGACGACTGCAGAAATAAGCAGTGTACAAAAATCGAATGTATGAATACAATAAACATAGAAAAAGTTCATTTGGATATTCTGGAAATAATAAAGGGTTTAAATAAGGAGTGATAATGAAATCATTTAAATCAGTAATTACGATAATCATCTTGTTTTCTGTTTCTGTCTTTGCAACTGATGATAAAGATGGTTTTAGAAAATTAGAAAACAAAGCCTTTAAGGAAGGCGAGAAGCTTACCTTTGATGTTAAATACGGATTCGTGACAGCAGGAATCGCTACTATGCAAGTTCCGGCAGTGAAAAGAATTTCAGGGCGGGATGCATATCATATTATTTTTGAAGTTAACACTGTGCCAAGCTTCGATATGTTTTATAAAGTTCGCGACCGCTATGAAACTTACATTGACAAAGAAGGATTATTCCCCTGGAGATTTGAACAGCACATTCGTGAGGGCGGTTATTCAAGGGACTTTGCAGCATTCTTCGATCAGCGGAAAGGCAAAGCAAAAACAAGCGAAGGCGAATATGAAATTCCGAAGTATGTTCACGATATAGTTTCAGCCTTTTATTTTGCAAGAACTTTGGATTATTCAGATCTTAAAGTAGGTGAGACTATTTTCCTTCAGAATTTTTATAAAAATAAAGTTTATGATCTTAATGTTAAATATCACGGAAAGGAAACAGTCACTGTTCCTGCTGGTACGTTCGATTGCATAATAGTTGAACCGCTTGTTCAGGAAGGCGGACTTTTCAAAAGTGAAGGCAATATTATTGTTTGGCTAACAGATGATGATATTAAAATGCCGGTTCGTGTTAAAACAAAAGTAATTGTCGGTGCAATTGATGCAGACCTTAAAAAATATGAGGGACTTAAGGGTAAACTTAAATCGAAGAGATAAAAAAAGTGTTTAATACGTTTTTATGAATTTATAACCGATAATTATTTTTTAAGAAGAAGCATTTGCTTCTTCTTTTTTTTATTTTACCTGTAAATAATAAACAATTTCCCCAGTAACAGAATCTCTACTTGATGCAAGATTTTAACGAGACAGATAATAAAGGCGAAAATCCTATAACCGAAGAAAATAAACCTGGGCAGGAAAAATTTGAAGGCTTAAATCCAATTATTTCTCCTATACTTGCTGCGTTTATTGGATTGATTGGCGGGTTTATTCTTTATCAAGTTGTCGGCGGACTACTAACTATAATAATTATCGGTTTTGACCTTGAATCTGCTTCAGTATCTGCATTAAGATTAATGACAATGGCGGGACAAATTTTATTTATTCTTCTTCCCGCACTTCTTTTTGCAAAATGGTTTTATAATGATGTTGGTAAAGTAATTCGGGCTAACAGCACTTCATTAAAAGAAATTGGTTTATTCTCAATCGGTATTATTATTCTCACACCTTTGCTGCAGGCGTATTTACATATTCAGAACCACTTCCTTTATATTCTAGCAGAGAATTCATCTTTTGTAAATACATTAAAAAACTTTTTCGATACTTTGAATGAAATGGTTGAAAAAACTTACGGCAATCTTCTTCGTGCCGATAATATTTTTGAAATGGCGTTTGTGTTTTTTATCATCGCTGTCATTCCTGCTGTTTCCGAAGAGGTTATGTTCAGAGGATATATACAAAAGAGTTTTGAATTAAAAATGAAGCCGTTCACTGCGGCTTTGATTACTGCAATATTTTTCGGATTATATCATTTTAATCCTTATGGAATTATTCCGCTTATTTTACTCGGATTGTTCTTTGGATATGCTGCTTATAAAAGTAATTCCATTATTGTTCCAATGGTTCTTCATTTTCTTAATAACTTTATAGCCATCGCATTGTTCTATGTTATTGGCGATGATGAACTTATTGAAACAAAAGTTCAGCCAAGCACAGAACTTGGTGATTATTTAAGTTTATTCTTAGGTTTATGCGTATTGTTTTCAGGTTTAATTTTTTTGATTAACAAGTTTTATGAAAGGAGAAAAGAATATGCCGGTTTGTCCTAATTGTAAATATGAATATGTAGAAGGAATAAAGCTTTGTGCGGATTGTAATGTGGAACTTGTTGATCCTTCCGATTTAGAAAAGCCCGTTGTGCTGAATGAAAAAGATTGGGTTGTTGTTTATTCGACGGATCAAGAATATAAAGCTGAAATGTTAAAAGATAATCTTGAAAGCGCAGGAATAGAGGCAAATATTCTTTCTCAACAAGATCATAATTTCCCTGCGCCGGGTAACTTCTCAGTTGTAAAACTATTAGTTAAAAAAGAAGATGCGGACTCAGCAGTAGCTTTTATTGAGGACACAAACAAAGAAAGCAAAGAAGAGTAATTTTAATGGCAATCAGTAATACTGCAACACGTGTTCTTGTCTCCATTGTTGCTATACCTGCTATAATTGCGGTTACTTATTTGGGGAAAGTACCGTTCCTGGTTTTTGTTCTGGCAATTTCACTTCTTGCTTTTTATGAATTTGTTTTAATGCTAAGAAATAAAAACTCTAACGTGAATTTTTTGTTGGGATTTATTGCCGTTACTTTTCTTATTCTCAATCAATATCACCCGATGATGAATGCTTATTCATTTTTAATCATCTGGTTCGTAGCTCTTCTGATATTTGAACTATTCAGAAATAAGAACTCGGCTTTAAATAATCTTGGCGCTACTTTATTAAGCGTACTGTTTCTTGGTTTATTTGGAGGCTCACTGCTTGGTATCAGAGAATTTTATTCCATTGATAATGAATTTTATTTGAACGGCGGATATTTAATAATCTCAATTATGGCTACAATCTGGATTTGCGATTCTGCCGCATTTTTTGGCGGAACGGCATTAGGTAAACATAAATTATTTCCAAGAGTTAGTCCTAATAAAAGCTGGGAAGGCGCAATATTCGGATTCATCTTTGCAATTCTTGCTATGATACTGGCTAAATTTATTGTGCTCGATTTTCTTGAGTGGCAAGATGTTATTGTTATCGGATTAGTAGTTGGAATAGTTGGTCAGATTGGAGACTTAGTTGAATCGCTTATAAAACGTGATGCAGGAGTAAAAGATTCTTCTACACTTATCCCGGGTCACGGCGGAATATTTGACCGGTTCGACTCATTATTTTTCAGCTCACCTATAATTTATTTTTATCTGACATATTTTTTATAAAAGCATAACACTTCACTAAGGAATAAATGGCGTACAAGGGCAAAGTTTCGGTGATTACACTCGGCTGTTCAAAGAACACTGTTGATTCTGAAAGATTGATGTGGCAGCTTCAGCTTAATAAAATAAAATTAATTGATGACCCAAATAAATCCGATACCGTTATAATAAACACCTGCGGATTTATTGAGGCTGCAAAAGAAGAATCCATTAACACTATTCTTAATTCTGTTGCCTTAAAGAATGAAGGTAAGCTTAAAAAAGTAATTGTTGCGGGATGTCTATCAAAAAGATATAAAGACGACCTAATAAAAGAAATTCCCGAAGTTGATGTTTATTTTGGAACGGAAGACTTTGAAGCAATTGTAAAAGAATTGGGTGGCAATCTTAAATATGAACTTCTTGGCGAAAGACTTTTAACCGCTCCATCGCACACAGCATATTTAAAAATATCTGAAGGATGCGATCATCCTTGTTCGTTTTGTGCAATTCCGCTTATTCGCGGGTTGCATAAGTCAAAACCGATGGACGAATTAATAAGGGAAGCCGAATTCCTAGCTGCTAATAATACTAAAGAATTAGTAATTATTGCACAGGATACTACCGACTATGGAAAAGATTTGTATGGTCGTCATAATTTAGCTGAACTTTTAAATAAGTTGAGCGATATTAAAGGTATTGAATGGATAAGATTAATGTATGCTTATCCGTCTAAATTTCCCGATAATGTAATTGAAGAAATCAAGAGTAATCCTAAAGTTCTAAATTATGTTGATATACCTTTGCAGCATATTTCGGATGATGTTCTAAAATCAATGAGAAGAGGGGTTACTTCAGCAAAAACAAAAAAGTTTCTTCATAAGTTAAGGGAAAGAATTCCAGGAATAACTTTGAGAACAACTTTTATTGTCGGTTATCCTAACGAATCAGAAAAAGATTTTGAAATGCTGTGTGATTTTGTACGAGCAGAAAAGTTTGACAGAGTCGGCACGTTTACTTTTTCAATGGAAGAAAATACTGCGAGTTATGTTTTGGGCAATCCTGTCCCTGATGAAGAGAAAGAGCGAAGAAAAGATGTATTAATGGAAATTCAGAAAGATGTTTCTCTTGAAAAAAATTCTACTTTTGTAGGAAAAATTCTCAAAGTATTAGTTGAAGGTGTGGAAGGAGATTTCTATATTGGGCGATCATATAGAGATGCACCTGAAGTTGATGGCGAAGTGCTTATAAATAAAAATGAAATTAAATTACAACCGGGTGAATTTTACGATATTAAAATTACAGATTACGATGAATATGATCTGTTCGGAGAATTAAAAATTTAGAAAAGGAGAATAAAAATGAAATATTTAATAATCCTTCTATCATTTGTTTTGTTTTCTGCATTGGTTTATTCGCAGGTCGAGAATTTTGACAAAAATTCAGTACTTTCTTCAGAACCAACCTACTATCAGGAATTCCTGAACTTTCATTCTGGGAAAGAGGGCATAACAAGAGTTGATGTGTATCTTCAAATACCTTACAGCAGTATTCAATTTATCAAATCCCCTCAAGGCTTTACGGCTAAATATGCAGTTACGGCATCAGTTTATGATACAAGTCAGACTAGACTAATTGTTGAAAAATCCTGGAACGAAACTATTAATGTTATTGATTTTAATCAGACCATAGCTAAAGAAAATTATAACCTTACAATGCGCAGCTTTGAATTAGCGCCGGGAAATTATTTTATTCGCACAATGATAGAGGATCGTGATTCAAGGCGCGAATATACTTCCGGAAATAAATTGACCGTCAGAGATTTTGATTCGCTAATCAGTGTTAGCGATGTTATGTTTATATCAGGCAGCAGAGTTATTGATGGTGTTAATCAGGTCATTCCGAATATTTCCAGAAATATTATTGGAACAGAAAAAAATATTCAGATTTATTTTGAAATTTATTCAAAAGATTCATCTGAGCAGAAAATTCCTGTTGAATACAACGTACTTGAAGCCAACCGGAAAACCATTTTTTATAAGCAAGAAGATTATATAGTTAAAGAAGGCAAAAACCATATTCTAAGTTCTTTAGATGATGTTAATATAGATCTTGGTTCATACGTTCTAAATGTTGCAATCTTCAAGTCCGATGGTGATAAAACAATCTCCTTAGATAAACAATTTTTTTCACGCTGGCGAGGTTTACCGGCAAATATAGTTGATATAGATAAAGCAGTTGAACAAATGGTTTATATTGCTACACCCGACGAATTAAGTTATATTGAAAAAGCCGAATCACCGAATGAAAAGCTTAAAAGATTTCTTGAATACTGGAAAGCAAAAGATCCCTCACCGAACAATGATGAAAATGAAATGTTTGCCGAGTATTACAGCAGAGTTAAGTATACCAATGATAATTTTTCCAGTTACCGGGAAGGCTGGAAATCAGACAGAGGAATGGTATTTATTATTTTAGGTCCACCTAATAATATTGACAGGCATCCCTTTGAATATTATTCTAAACCTTATGAGGTATGGGAGTATTATACAATTAACAGGAGTTTTACATTTATTGACGAAACAGGCTTCGGCGATTACAGATTAACCACTCCGCTTACAGGAGATCTGTTTAGATATCGTCCATAGTATTTTATTGTTTGTTATTTATATAAGGTTTTCAATTATATTAAGTTTGCTTTCAAAAAGATGCTTAAACAAACATCAGAATCTTTCTTATAATATTTTATGATACTTATAGTAACCCTCAATCCGCTTCTTGAGAAAAGATTTTCATATAAAAGTATAACTCACGGCTCTGTTAATCGTAACGCATCTCTTTCAATTAAACCCGGCGGAAAAGGAATTAATGTAAGCAGACAGCTTAAACAGCTTGGACTGTCATCGTATAATCTTATTTTCAGCGGTGGGAATGACGGCAAAATTTTCAGAGATGTTTTACGAAACGAGAATTTTGAATTTTCTTTTGTTCATAGCGAAAGCGAAACAAGATTTGCTTCAGTAATAATAGAAGAAGATTTACAAATAATTACATCTTTTTTTTCTGTTGATCCGGTGATAATTGAAAAAGAATGTAACGAATTTATTACCAGGCTTGAAAAGATGATCAAAAATTGTGAAATGGTAGTCTTTTCTGGAAGTTCGCACAAAGGTGCGGAGAGAATAATCCCTGCCGGTATTGAAATAGCAAATAAGTATGATAAGGTGTCTGTGTGCGATACCTATGGTTCTAGTCTTTCCAAGGCTCTCAATGCATCTCCAACTATCATTCATAATAACCTGAATGAAACAACAAACTCGCTAAATATTTCACTTAAGAATGAACAGGAAATTATTTCTTACCTGAATTTACTTTATGATAAAAGTATTAGAAGATCATATCTCACGAATGAAGCAAATCCTTTCTATGCATCAAACTTTAATTATCATTATAAAATTTATCCGCCTGAAGTAAAAGGAATAGATTCAACAGGAAGCGGCGATAGTTTTGTGGCTGGTATTGTATATGGCTGGCATCATAATCTTGTCTTTGAGGATTCTCTTAAACTTGCTACAGCATTAGCGTCAATCAACGCAACAACTTTTGAAGTGAGTAATGTAAAAATTGATGAAGCAAAACAATTAAGTCAATCTGTTTTAATTGAGCATATCGGTAAAAAAATAAAAGTTATAGATGATAAACCGGATTAAATATCTTCTTGTTATTTCATTTCTGTTTTCACAAAATTATTTTGCTCAATCAACAGATAAGATAGAAGTATCCGGCTATAAAGTTTTTTCTTCATCGGAAATATTAAGATGGAGCGGATTAAGAAAAGGATTGCAGTTTAATCCTTCTTTGATTGATACTGCATTATCAAGAATTTCGTTAAATCTTGCTCAATACGGATACCATCATCCCACCTTTGACGGTACAACATTTCAAATTACAGAAGATTCTTCATCTGTAAATATTTTTGTTCATATAAATGAAGGAGGGCCCACTTACATTAATGAAATTTATTTTGTTGAATCTGATTCAGTAACAGAACCTGATCTTATTTCATCATTAAATTTTCTTAGAGGACAAATCTTCAGTAAAGATGATATTGAATTTCAAATAAATAATATTTTAACCGAGTATGAGAATACGGGTTTTCCGTTTAGTAATGTTATCATAAGATCTGTAAAT
>JALHTS010000626.1 GCA_022865965.1 Ignavibacteriaceae bacterium | reverse complement strand
TGTCCCCAGAATAATTATATCGGACTTAGGTGAAAAACAATTTCTGAGCAGATCAATATTTTGTGTTTCATGGGCAGTTTGATAGTTCTCCAGAACACTCAGAACCTCATTGCGCGCTGTGGTCATATCAATGTTATCATCAGTGCCGCAGGAAGTAATTAATAGAGAAGAAATAAGAATAGTAATGAATGATAATCCTCTCATTGCGTTCTCCTTTCAAATTAATTGTAGAAGATCAGATGAGAAAACAACATAAATTTTTGTGCTGTTATCCATATGTAAATGAAAAAACTATTGAAATATATAAAAAAATCGACCATAGTCAATCTTGCTTGCTATCAATCAATTGTTCGTGATAAGTAATACTTCGTATTTCTCATTTATTGGAAATTGAACTTATATCTTTCTTTCAAATGAAAATTTGTGTCATTTTTTATGGAAATATTGAACAAAAAATCAACATTTCTTAAATGGCAAACAAGTTGATATTTATAAATATCAATTATTTAATACTATGACCGAAGACTATTTTAAACCGAAATACCCAATAAGAGAAGCTGCAAAAATACTTGGTATTTCTGTTCACACTTTAAGAATGTATGAACGCGAAGGTTTGATACTTCCATATCAGAAAGATACCGGACATAGACTTTATTCTGATTCCGATATCGACCGTCTGCAGTGTATAAGAACAGCAATTAGGGAAAAGAAAATAAGTATTGCTGGAATAAAATCCCTTTTCTCTATGATTCCCTGCTGGCAGATAATTCATTGTACCGAAGAAGATAGAAAGAATTGCAAGGCTTATGCTGAATCTAAACAACCATGCTGGGCTTATAATCACATAAATAATCTTTGTGCTACAATTGAGTGTGTGGATTGTGAAGTTTATATTTCATTTCAAGATTGCTCAACAGTTAAAGATGCTATAAAAAATATCCCTCAATCATAACAATATGAACTCATTATCAAGAAGAAAATTTCTAAAAATTAGCAGTGCAACAGTTGTAACAGCCGCTGCACTAACAGGTTCCCTTAACACAATTGTAAAAAGTGCCAACAAAATAAATGATAAAAAAGAAAAAGGTATTCGCAAAGTCGCTACTTATTGCGATATCTGCTTCTGGAAATGTGGCACAATAGCTTATGTAAGAGATGGTAAGCTATGGAAAGTTGAGGGTAATCCACTCGATCCGCTGAGCGAAGGAAGATTATGCCCGCGCGGAACCGGTGGAGTAGGTGCACATTACGATCCTGACAGATTAAAGTCTCCACTGATTAGAAAAAGTCATCGTGGTGAAGAAAAATGGATTGAAGTTACATGGGATGAAGCTTTCGATTATATAGCCGAAAAGATGAAAAAGATAAAAGCTAATTACGGACCTGAAGCAGTTGCTCTTTTCAGTCACGGTGTTGGTGGAAACTTTTTAAAGCATACAATAAAAGCTTATGGTTCTCCAAATATTTCAGCTCCTTCGTTTGCACAATGCAGAGGTTCAAGAGATGTTGGATTTCGCTTAACTTTTGGTGAAGACATAAGTTCACCCGAGAGAACTGATATTCGAAATGCAAAGTGTATTGTGTTGATTGGTTCTCATCTTGGCGAGAACATGCACAACACTCAAGTGCAGGAATTTGCTCATGCGATTGAACAAAATGCAAGTATAATTGTTGTTGATCCTCGTTATTCAATTGCTGCAAGTAAATCAAAATATTATTTACCAATAAAACCCGGAACCGACCTTGCGTTAATTCTTGCATGGATGAATGTAATTGTTAATGAAAATATATACGATAAGGAATTTGTTAGTAACTATGGATTCGGCTTCGAACAGTTTGCTGCAGAAATTCA
>JALHTS010000625.1 GCA_022865965.1 Ignavibacteriaceae bacterium | reverse complement strand
GGCTTAGCTCTTAAAGCATTTCTCGACAGTCCTTACAACATTATTTCAGATGTTAAGATGTATTACTTCTTTGCTGACATATCTCAAATAACATTGATAGTAATTGCAGTTCTTTTTGTGCCTTCAATTTTTGTTAGAAATTTTTGGTGCAGATTTCTTTGTCCCTATGGTGCGCTACTTGGAATAATGTCATTATTAAGCCCAAATAAAATTCAACGTAATGCTCAAAGTTGTATTGATTGCGGACTATGTAACAAAGCCTGCCCTTCATTTATCAAAGTTGATAAGGTTAAAACAGTGATTTCAGATGAATGCACATCTTGCTTAAACTGTGTTGATGTTTGTCCCGTTAAAGACGCACTTGAGTTAAAATCAATTCTTCCTCAAAAAAAGAGAATAGGGAAGAAAGCAGTAGCCATTGGAGTTGTTTCAATTTTTATGGCGGTTACCGGACTTGGAATGATTACAGGTTATTGGCAGAATGATGTAAGTAAAGAGGAGTACTTAATGCATTATAAATTAATGAACAGTTACGGTCATCCAACAGGTATAAAAGAATTTAAAAAGCTAAATGAGGAATCTGAATTAAATGTAAAATAAAACTATAATTCTGCAACAAATTACTAAGCATTACCATTGCTTGCCAGCTATTAAATATTTATGTTTGTTCACAAATGATGAAGAAAAGAATATCAATATTAACCTTAATTTTAATCTTTCTTGTTTCTACAACAGGTTTGCCGGTGTCTTATCACTTGTGTCTTATGATGCAGGAAAAATCTCTCGATGAGTGTGATGTTTACAAAGAAGAAATTGAAAAACCCGCAAATTCCTGCTGTGCTGAAGAAACTATGGAGTTTCCCGTAACAATTTCTTCAAACAATCCTATTTGCTGCCAGGATGAATTCGTATACAACAAAGTTGAAGACGAATTTATTTACAGTAAATCAGAGATAAATTTCTTTTTATCATCTGAAAATTTATTTCAGCCAATAACATTACTTCCACCTTCAGTTGATTTATCTTCAGAAGAATCTTTTTGCTGTGATTCTTCTCCGCCATTTTTAATTAATCCTGAAATACACATCACCAACTCAGTCCTTCTGATTTAATCTCATCTTAGTTCCTTTCAGGAATGCAGGGGATAGCTCCGTCTGCATTCACAATTTTTAATCAGTAAAATTCTTAAACCGTTTCGGTTTAAAAGATAATTATCACGGGAAGAATTAAGATGAACAAAATCAGAATATTAATAATCGGTTCGATAATATTGTTTGCCAGTAATTTATTCGGGCAGAATGAAACATTACAGGATTTGATTAATACTGCAATTAAAGTAAGCCCTCAAATCAAAATGCTTGAAATGAAAAAGCTGGCTGCTTCAAACAGGATTGAGCAAAACTCCAATTTACCCGATCCAATGCTGACGCTTGGAATAGCAAATCTTCCGGTTAACTCATTCTCATTCACACAGGAACCGATGACCGGAAAAATTGTTGGGCTAAGCCAGGCATTTCCTTTTCCCGGAAAGTTGAGTAAACAAGCTAAAGTCAATCAACAAGATGTGCAGATTGTTGAGCAAGAAATCATTGATGCAAAGAACGAGATAAGAAAAAATGTAATTAGGAGCTATAATGAATTGCTCTATGTCCGGAAGGCAATCCAGATAAGTGAGAATAGCAAAGCTTTACTGAATAATATTGCTGAAGTTGTTCGTACAAAGTATTCAGTATCAACTGCAAGCCAGCAAAACCTTTTAAAGGTTGAGTTGGAGATTACGAACCTTACTGAAAAAATTGTAGACCTGAAGAGCAAAGAGAATTCACAAATTGCTGTATTAAACGCTCTCCTTCTTCGACCTTCTAATTCGTCAATCAATACAGTTGAAATTCAGGAATTAAATTATAAACAATTTACTGTTGATGCACTGGTTGACAGTGCTGAAAAGTATAGACCATTTCTCAAAGGTATTAAAGAAGCGAAGCAGAAAGAAGAATTGAAAAAGTCTCTTGCTGATTACGATTACTATCCAAATTTCAATCTGTCTGTGCTCTATACTTTTCGGGATGAAATTGCAGCAACAAATACTCCACTGAATGATTTTATTTCTTTCTTCGTCGGAATTTCACTGCCGCTTAATTACGGAGGAAAAGTTAGTTCAAAAGTTGAAGAAACCGAAACGATGCAGAAACTTTATGATGAACAGTATAATATGTCTCTTCAAATTCTGCAAAGCTCGTTCGGTTCAGCAATAGCAAAAATTAATTCACTGAAGGAAAGAATAAAGTTGATTGAGGAAGGATCACTGATCCAGGCGAATGAAAACCTGAAAACGACTTTAACAAGTTACCAGGTCGGACAGGTTGATTTTCTAAATGTTATTGATGCACAGAACAGTCTTCTTAAAATTGAAAATGATCTTTACCGTTTGAAAACAGATTATTTAAACGAGATTGCAGAACTTGAGTTTTTAACAGGAACAGAATTTTATCAGGAGAATTAAAAGTGAAAAAGAAAATTTTAATCATAGCAATAGTGGCAGTTGTAATACTTGTGCCGGTTTACTTTTTGTTTATTGCCGGTGAGTCTTCTGATATTACTTCAGGAGAAAAACAACTATACACCTGCGGAATGCATCCGGAAATTATTTCAGATGAACCGGGTTTGTGCCCGATTTGCAAGATGCAGCTTACGCCAATTAAAAGTAATAGTCAAAAATTTTCGGGCGAAAGAAAAATATTTTACTGGCGTGCACCGATGGATCCGAATGAAATTTATAATTCACCGGGAAAATCAAAAATGGGAATGGACCTCGTTCCGGTTTATGAAGATGAATCCTCCGGTTCCGGTATTGTAACAATTGATCCGGAAGTGCAACAGAATATGAACATCAAAACTGCAACGGTGCAAGTAAAACAGCTTTCATCAAAAGTAACTACGAACGGAGTTCTGCAAACAAATGAAACCAGCGAATACATCGTTACAACAAGAATTAATGGCTGGGTTGAAAAACTTTATATCAATTATATGGGACAGCAGATTTCAAAAGGTTCTAAGCTGATGGATATTTATTCACCTGAACTTGTTTCTGCGCAGCAGGAGCTGCTCACCGCTCTTTCATATCAGAATACCGTAAATGAAAGTTCGTTTAATTCAATCCGTGAAAGTGGAAACGAGCTAGTGAAAAACGCAATACGGAAGCTTGAATTGCTTGAAGTTCCTGAAGCAGAAATAAAAAGAATAATTGATACGAAAGAAGTTAAAACTTACATAACTCTTTACGCGCAAAAATCCGGAACTGTTTTGGAGAAAAATGTTGTTGAGGGACAAAAAGTAATGGGCGGAATGCCTTTGTTAAAAATTTCTAATCTCTCTTCACTCTGGCTGATGGCAGATATTTATGAATATGAACTTGCAAAAGTTAAAATCGGTTCAAAAGCTTCAATCACTTTTAATTTTCTTCCGGGAAAAATTTATGAAGGAAAGGTTTCTTTCATTTATCCTACGCTTGATCCAAAATCGAGAACAGCTAAAATAAGAATTGAACTAAACAATCGCGGTGAACTTAAACCATCAATGTTTGCAAACATAACTATTGAAGGTGAAGATCTCGGAATCAAACCTGTTGTTCCTGAAAATGCAATTATTCGTAGTGGTTTAAAAGATGTTGTTATTCTCTCTTTAGGCGATGGCAAATTCAAACCGCAGCAGATTCAGCTTGGTGGTTATGCAGATGGTTATTACCAGGTTTTGAGTGGATTGAGTGAAGGAAATACAATTGTTACATCAGCACAATTCTTAATTGACTCTGAAAGTAATCTTAAGGCTGCAATAAATCAGTTTCAAACAGGAACGCAAGAAGTGAAAATTGAGACGAAAAACGAAAATCAAAAGATTAAAGATGACAAACAAGAAATGAAAATGGAAGAGCATGATCATTCTTCATCTATCGTGCACGAAGGAGTAATAGATGTTGAAGCGATTGATAAAAACAAAGACGGAAAGCTTTGGGAGTGCCCGATGGACTGGAATGTAATTACAGATGTATTGGGTAGATGCCCAGAATGTAATATGAAACTGAAAGAATATTCGATTGATGAGATAAAATCAAATTTAGATAAGTATGGTTATGAGTATAAGAAATGAAATGGCTGAATTGTCATTCCGAACTCGTTTCGGAATCTTTCTTATTTGCACAAAGACCCTGAAACAAGTTCAGGGTGACACTAAACGAAGGAAAATTAAATGATAACATCAGATCAAAATAAAGACGGATTGATTGTTAAGCTGATCGAGTGGTCAATAAACAATAAATTTTTAGTGATCATTTTCACACTTGCACTGATTGCCGCAGGAATATGGGCTGTGATGAATACTAAAGTAGATGCCATTCCCGATCTCAGCGATGTGCAGGTAATTATTACAACAGATTATCCAGGACAAGGTCCACGTATAGTTGAAGAACAAGTAACTTATCCGCTAACAACTAAAATGCTTTCTGTACCGTATGCAAAAGATGTTCGCGGATATTCAATGTTCGGTTACTCAATGGTTTATATCATCTTCGAAGACGGTACTGATATTTATTGGGCCCGAAGCAGAGTACTCGAATACCTTAATGGATTGCAAGGAACTCTTCCGGTAGGTGTTAATCCTCAGTTAGGTCCAGATGCAACTGGGCTCGGTTGGGTTTACCAATACGTGCTCAACTCGGATAAAAAAGATTTACAGGAACTTCGTTCAATACAGGATTTCTTTTTAAAGTATGAGCTATCTTCTATTCAAGGAGTTGCTGAAGTCGCAAGTATTGGCGGATATGTTAAGCAATACCAGGTTAATCTTGATCCGAACAAACTCACATCGTATAACATCCCACTTCAAAAAGTCAAAATGGCAATTAAGCAGAGCAACAACGATGTCGGCGGGCGATTGCTTGAAATTGGTGAGATGGAATTTATGGTACGAAGTCTCGGATATATTCAAAGCAAAGAAGATCTTGAAACAGTGGCAATAGGTGTTTCGCCAAATTCAGGCTCACCGATTTATTTGAAAGATGTCGCAACTGTAGATATCGGACCTGAAATACGAAGAGGTTTGGCAGATTGGAACGGCGAAGGAGAAACCGTTGGCGGAATAATTGTTATCCGCTACGGAGAAAATGCTCTTGCTGTTATTGAAAGAGTTAAAGAACGATTGACAAAATTAAAAAAATCTCTTCCGGATGATATTACTATTGATGTTGCATATGATCGCTCAGGTTTGATCGATAGGGCAATTGATAATCTTTCAAACAAACTAATTGAAGAATCAATTATCGTTGCGCTTGTTATTATTGCTTTTCTCCTTCATGTAAGAAGTTCTTTCGTGGCAATTTTCACTTTACCGACGGCAGTTCTTATTTCATTTTTAATAATGAGGCTCCAAGGCATCAATGCAAATATAATGTCTCTTGGCGGAATTGCAATTGCAATCGGTGCGATGGTGGATGCTTCGATAGTGATGGTGGAAAATGCGGCAACACATCTTTCATCCGAGCAGGATAAACCTCCGAAGGAAAGAAGACAACACTGGGCTATTATTCTCGAGTCTGCAAAAGAAGTCGGTCCTTCAATATTCTATTCGCTTGTTGTGATAACAATTTCGTTTTTGCCTGTGTTCACACTAGAGCAGCAGGAAGGAAGAATGTTCAGACCTCTTGCATTTACAAAAACTTATGCAATGGCAGGCGCGGCAATACTTGCCGTCACTATTGTACCGGTTCTTATAGGTTACTTTGTCCGTGGAAAAATAAGGAAGGAAGAAGATAACCCAATAACCAGATTACTCGTAAAAATTTATCACCCGATCGTTGATTTTGTAATGAAGAGAAGATGGTGGGTGATGGCAACTGCCCTGATCATTGTGCTCATTACTATTATTCCTTTCTCAAAACTCGGATCAGAATTTATGCCGCCGTTGTATGAAGGTGATTTGCTTTATATGCCGACAACTCTGCCCGGAATTTCAATAACGAAAGCACGTGAATTACTTCAGCAGACAGATAAAATAATTAAATCATTTCCCGAAGTCCAAAGTGTGTTTGGAAAAATTGGTCGTGCAGAAACTGCAACTGATCCGGCACCTTTGACTATGATCGAAACAACTATAAGACTAAAACCTCGTGAAGAGTGGCGTGAAGGAATGACGCCCGAAAAACTTGTTGAAGAAATGAATAGCGCAATCCAGATTCCGGGGTTAACTAATGCTTGGACGATGCCTATTAAAACAAGAATTGACATGCTTTCAACAGGAATAAAAACTCCTGTTGGAATAAAGATAGCCGGTCCTGATCTAAATGTTCTACAGGATTTGGGAAAGGAAGTTGAAGAATTAATGAAAACCGTTCCAGGCACTCGTTCTGCCTACGCCGAAAGATCAGTTGGTGGAAACTATATCGATTTTGTAATAGATCGGAAAGCAATTGCACGATACGGATTGACTGTTGCTGATGTGCAGGATGTTTTTATGTCTGCCATTGGTGGAATGAACATCACAAAAACTGTTGAGGGACTTGAGCGTTATCCAGTCAATCTTCGCTACGCAAGAGATTACAGGGAAAATATTGAAGCAATAAAACGCGTACTTGTTCCTATTCCAATGGGCGGAAATGTTCCCCTAGAGCAGCTTGGCGAGTTTGCGATTAAAAAAGGTCCGCCGATGATCAAATCTGAAAACGCAAGACCAAACACCTGGGTTTATGTTGATCTGAAGGATGTTGATGTGGGAGGCTACATTGATGATGCAAAGGAAGTGATTGGAAAAAATCTTACTCTCCCTGCCGGCTATTCAATTAAGTGGAGCGGACAATATGAATACATGGAGAGAGCATCTAAGCATTTAGCCGTGGTAATTCCACTTACGTTATTACTTGTTATCTTCCTTCTCTACATGAACACCAGATCTATGATGAAAACAGGAATCGTTCTGCTCGCACTACCTTTCTCTTTGGTTGGCGCAGTTTGGTTCCTTTACCTTGCTGGTTTTAATATGTCGGTGGCAGTTTGGGTTGGGATAATTGCTCTGCTCGGTGTTGATGCGGAAACTGGAGTGATAATGCTTCTTTATCTTGATCTCGCTT
>JALHTS010000624.1 GCA_022865965.1 Ignavibacteriaceae bacterium | reverse complement strand
CTCATTTTGTTTCCAAACCGCAAAACGCGAAGTTGTGGTGGAATACGGTATTTGATTGGTTTAAATCGCATCAAAAATAGGAGAAGTGATGAAAGAAAAAGATTTTGATATTATAACTCCCGACGACGAGATTTTTGAAAACCTGGGTGATCTTGGCGCATTTAGAACAGGTGGTAAAACTGAACGGGAAGTTGGAGAAGATTATAGTGAAAGAAGCGGATACGTTGAAGAAAACTTCTGGAGTAAAGTTGAAAGAGTAGGTAAGAAAATTTCCTTTGCAAAAGATATTATGGCTCTATACAAATATATGAAAGACCCATTTATTAGTTGGCATCGTAAAGCCATAGTTGTAATGGGATTGGTTTATTTTATCTCACCGATTGACACAATTCCTGATATTGCACCATTTATCGGATATCTTGATGACCTTGGTGTTATAACTGCAGTAATTAAATTTCTAGGCAGTGAGTTAATACCTTATTATGATGCTAAATATAGAAAGTAATTTTTCATTTTGTCATGCCGGACTTAATCCGGCATCCATCCTTAAAAACACATAGATTCCGCATCAAGTGCGGAATGACAGGAAAGAGATTCAAACTTCTTATGAACTACAAACTCCTCAAATCAGAAATCCGTTATAAGGGTAAAGTATTCGATCTTAAAGTTGATGAGATAAGCTACGATGCAAGCGGCAATAATGGGATTCGTGAAATAGCAGTTCATCCCGGCGGTGCAGTGGTTATTCCTGTTAAGGATGACGGCAAACTAATTCTTGTTAAACAATTCAGATATCCTTTGCAGAAGTGGCTGATTGAATTTCCTGCCGGCAAGCTTGACGCAAATGAAGATCCTTTAATTTGTGCAACCCGTGAATTAGAAGAAGAAACAGGGTACAAAGCGAAAAAGTTTGAGAAGCTTGGTCAGATTCTAACCGCTCCTGGTTATTGTACAGAGATTTTACATATTTACAAAGCAACAGAATTAATACCCGGAAATCACAATCGTGAAGAGGGTGAACTTGGAATGGAAATCCTTGAGTTTAATTTCGAAGAAGTTGAAAAAATGATAAAGCAGGGTGAAATTAATGATGCGAAAACGATAGCGGGGATGTATTACCTAAAAAACAGTTAATTATATAAAAGATCCTTTCTTTATTCTATAAACCAAAATTCCTATATTGACTGAGCGTTTCATCATTCGTTATGAAGATATATAATTATTTACAAAATATTGTTCGGGAAAAGGGCGCAGCATATTTAATATTGCTCGATCCTGATAAACTTTCGGAAGAAAAACTTATTCCTTTTGTTAAGCATTGCGAAAAATCAGATGTTGATGGCTTTTTGGTTGGCGGAAGTTTGATGATAAACAGCAACCTCGAATTATTTTTAGAAAAAGTTAAAAGCTCCACTTCATTGCCAGCAATAATTTTTCCCGGAAGTGTTAATCAGATTTGTTCTGCTGCAGATGCAATTTTATTTCTTTCTGTTGTAAGCGGAAGAAATGCAGAGCATTTAATTGGTAAACATGTTCTTGCTGCACCAACAATAAAACAATCTGGAATTGAACCAATATCAACCGGATACATTTTGGTTGAATCAGGTTCAACAACAACAGCAGTTTATATGAGTGGAAGTTTACCCGTTCCAAGAAATAAACCTGAAATTGCCGCATCCACGGCTCTGGCTGCCGAATATCTGGGAATGAAATTAATTTATCTTGAAGCAGGCAGCGGGGCAGATCAGCCGGTACCGAATGAAATGGTAAAAGCAGTTAGTGGTCAGGTTTCAGTTCCGGTAATTGTCGGCGGTGGAATAAGAAATCCGCAAACGGCAAGAGAAAAAGTTGAGAACGGGGCTTCGATAATCGTAACCGGCAATTTTTTTGAAAACGAAAATAATTGGAATTTAATTAAAGAATTTGCTTCGGCCATTCACATTAAACAGAATATTTTTGTTTAAACACAATGGCGCACCGATGACACTGACCTGCCGAAAGTTGGCAGGCAGGTGAAGCAGATTTGCACTGATTAGCGAAAATCAGTCACATCTGTGTTATCAGCGTGCTATTTCATTTAAGGATAAAAATGGACACTAAAAAGTTTATCATCGATTCACTGAACGAAAGTTCGGAAACAAAACTTAAAATAAAAGAAGAATGTTTTGATGATATTATATCTGCAGTTGATCTTTTAGTTGACTGTTACAAGAATGGAAATAAACTTTTGCTTT
>JALHTS010000623.1 GCA_022865965.1 Ignavibacteriaceae bacterium | reverse complement strand
TTTATAGCCTTCACGAACTGCACGATTTAATTCGTCTTTAATTTTGTTTTTGCCCTGATCCGATGAAAGATTCAGCTCAGAAGGTGATTGCCGAACAATGCTCTGCCCTGTTTCCGATCTTCTTTCTTTTTCAAAATCTCTTTCATTAATAGAACGCTGTGCGTCAAGCAATTTAGATAATATTTTCTCCTGCTTTTGAATTAGGTCATCATCAAGTCGTTCTGTATTCATATCGGTAATAACTTCCTGCATTTGCTTTACAATATTTTCCAGGTCAGCAGGAATTTTTTTCGATTCACCGGAAAGTTTTGCTTCTTCATTTAACTGTTCGAGGGATTTTCTTATAAGGTCTTGCTGTTGACCAAGACGCTGAAATTCGGCAAGCTGTTCAGAAGTCATATTTCCCTGCATCATTTGTTGAAGCATTTGTGTCATATTATTTAGAGACATTTGCTGTCCGCCCATCTGCTGAAGCTGCTGCATAAGCGACATCATTCCGCCACCACTGCCACCTTGCATCATTGATTCCATTGAGTTTTTTAACATTGAAGCGGCTTCATTTAAATGCTTCATCGCTTCACCCTGAGTAATTGCTGCAAAAGGTCCATTGCGGTTTTGCATAGATTGTATCGATACATCCATTTTTTGATTTGCATTACCAAGTGCTTTTCCCATTTCCGGTGAAACAGCAAAAGTTTTTTGAGAAAGATCTGAAAGTTGCTGTAATAGACGATTAAGATTTTGCTTTAGGCTATTTTGCTGTTGAGCATTTTCAGTAAACTGTGATGAATTCGGATCAAGTTTTTCAGATTGTTTCTTTAGTTCTTCCTGCTGTTGAGATAACTTAAGAAGGTTGTCAAGTATTCGCATCATGTCGGTGAGTACCTGCATCTGGTTCTGCTGCATCATCTGATCTTTCATTTGCTGAAGCATTTCCAGCACTTGTTCCATATTCTGACTCAACTGCTGCTGGTTTTGTTGTGCCTTCTGCATCTGTTTTTGTTTAATATCTTTTGAAGCTTGTTTAGACAGTTCTTCATTCATTTGCTTCATGAACTCATCAAGAAGTTTTTGCATCTCCTCAGACGGCATATCATCTATCTCGTTCATCTTTTTGGAAAGTTCTTCCATATTTTCGGAAAGATTTTCCAACTGTTTTGAAATCTCATCCTGCTTTTTACTTAGCTGTTCAGATTTTTTTTGATTATTAGCATCACTTTGTTTTGTTTGCTCACTTAGTTCTTGCTGCTGCTCAGTAATTTGTTCAGTTCTTTTCATCAGTTCATCAAACTTTTGTTCAACCTGAATTCTTTTAAGAAGGTTAAGTGTTCGTTCAATACTTTTTTTAAAACGCTCTTCATCAATCTTCATATTCTGCATTTCATTCTGTGTCATGTTCCTGTTCATCTGTTCGAGCATATCTCTTAATTTTTCCCACGCTTTTTTCATCTCGTCGCTGGTAAGTTCGCTCATCAACTCCTGAAGCTCCATATATTTTTCTAAAGTCTCTTTTGATAAGAGATCATTTTGCTGTAATTCTTGCTGCATCTTCTGAAGATTTTCGCGAACATCACTCATTTTTTCCTGGAGTTCTTCAAACTTATCAAGAGCTTTTTCAACTTTTTCTTTTTCTTCCCAGGTTAATTCTTTTTTATCCTGCTTCAAATCCTGATCAATCTTTTCTAAATCTTTTCTTAGCTGTTCTGCTTCTTTAAGGGTTGTACTGAGTTCATCAACAGCTTCATTCTGAACTTTATCAACTTGAGTAAGTAATTCATCTAATGAAGGCACTCGGACATTGAAGACCGATGTTTTCGCTGACTTTGGTCCGCTCACATTGTCATTATCAAAAATCTCTAAGTAGTAAGAATAAATATCATCAACAGCAGGTAGAAGCTGGGTAAGATTCCAGACATAATTTATATCAACTTCTTTTTGTGATGATTGGATTGGAATTTCAATGGAAGTGAATTCTTCCTTTAACTGTTCATATTTTGATCTCGATAACCTATAATAAAGCAGCAGTTTTGTAAATCCGAAATCATCTGAAATTCTTGCACCTAGAGAAATACGATTATCACTACCAAGTGAAATATCCTTTCCGGGAAATAATAATTCAATTTGTGGGAACTCATCAAAAACAGGTTTAATAAAATATGTTATAGGATTCTGATTGTCGTTATTTTTTTTATCACGGATTATTATTCTGTATGAAGTTTCTTTTCTAACCCTGAAATTTCCAACAGCAATATTGTTATCTAACTTTAATTCAACTTGAGTTGTGTCATCAAATTCAATAAAGGAAGATGATAGTTCTTTTGTTGATGAAAGCGAAACGTCAATCCGAGAACCAATGAGTGCAGTTATATTACCGTTATCTTTTTGTTCAAATTGAGGAATTTTTGAATATGTGGGCGGATTTATTTTGAATGAAATTGTTTTAATGATTGGTCTGTCAACCACATCAATTCTGTAATTTTCACTTTCAACTTCATCTGCCTGAACAAAATAATTAAATGATGAACGAACAGATTTTATTTCAAACCTGTAATTTTTTAAAGAATCCGCAGTCAACTTAAATTCCGAATATTCGGTTTGTTCACCTTCCTTAGTAAATAAAATGACATTTGTTGGTTGATCACCATTAATTTTAATTGATATTTCAAATGACGATCCTTTTGTTATTTCGGCATCACCGGGTATAACTTCGAACTGAAATCTTACCGGTGGAATAAACTCACGACCGAATTGAATCAACCTGCCAGATGCTTCAGTTAATCCTGGAATGAGCAGAAAGAATAAAGCTGCCAATAATATAGATATTGAAAAATTTACAGCCGGTTTTTTAAGAGAGTCAAATTTAATAACGGAACCGAACTTGATTGATTTCGTTTTATCATACACACTTTTAAACGCAGCTTCAACAAGCAATGATGAATAAAGATGTGGATCGTTCACTGCAACAAGCTGCATTGCATTTTTCAGATCATCCTTTATTTCAGGGAAATGACAGCCTACTTTTCCTGCTGTTTCTAAATAATTTCTTTCAGTAAAAATTTTAAAGTATTTGAATAAAGGTACGATAACGTTAAACAAAATAAGAGCAAGAACTGTAATCAAAAAAACAAAAAATAAAATTGTTCTTATTAATGACGAAAAATTTCCAATCAACTCTGCAAAACTGAATAAAGTAAAAAGTGAAATGCCAATCAATCCGGTTTTTAATAGGCCGAGTAGAATCAAACGCAAGTATTCTTTTCGGTCTGTCAATTCTAACCGGTTAATTATTTCCTTGTAATATGTGGAATCACTATTCATTTTAACGATTGACTCAATGCAAATACGACTATGTTCGTTCCAAACTTAAGTGCTTCCTCTCTGGTTTCTTGAGGATTGTTATGAACTTCAGCATCCGCCCAGCCGTCACTTGGATTAGATTCATAAGTATAAAAAACCGCTAAACGTTCACCGATAAAAATCCCAAATCCCTGTGGTGGTTTTTCATCGTGTTTATGAGTTTTCGGCGGACCGTTTTCAAACTTATAAACGATGTTATAAACAGGATGACTAAACGGCAATTCGATAAAATCATTTGCCGGAAAAACTTTTTCCATTTCGCGTCTTAAAGCATTATCTAAACCATAATCATCATCAATATAAAGGAAGCCGCCGTTCTCAAGATATGTTCTTAATCTTTTTACATCATCATCGGAAAAGACTACATTCCCGTGACCGGTCATAAATAAAAACGGATAAGAAAAAATTTCATCTGATGAAATATCAATAAACTGGTAACGTGCATCTACCTTAATATTTGTATTCTGTTTGATAAAATTTAACAAATTCACTTCTGCTGATGGATCGTTATACCAGTCCGCCCCACCGCCATATTTCAGACGTGCAATTGAGAATGCTCCGGTTGACTGAGAGAATGATATCTCAGTGCTCGTAACAATAAAAAGTAGTATTATTAAGTACAATTTCATCAATTAATTAGCAATAATGTATTAGAAAGATATGAAATCTTTTGAGGCAAAATATAGTCATTTTAGAAGTGCTGAAATAAAAGAAGGTAACTCTTTCGAATAGCTGATAACAACTAGAGAAATGACAAGTGACTTTATAATCATTCTAATTGTGGATGGGACTTCTTTTCAAGTAAGCTTTCCGTTTCTTCTCGGGAAATTTTTCTATTGCATATCGCAGCATTGTGCGTGGCATTGTTTTATAATGTTTCTTTAAGAACTCTTCTTCTGTCTTTAAATCAATTTTACCAATCTCTCTCAGCATCCAGCCGACAGCTTTATGAATTAAATCATGTTTATCGTTTAACAATATTTCATAAATCTTTAGCGCATCGTCAAAATCTTTTTTCTTTATAAAAACAAAAGTTGAGAGAATAGCTATTCGCTTTTCCCAAAGATTTTTTGATTTGGCAAATTTGTAAAGCAGACTTTTATCTTTATCAATTAAATACTCACCAAGAATTTTGGGAGCGAAAAGATCAACTAAATCCCAGTTGTTTATTCCCTTCCTATGATCAAGATAAAATTTTATAATTTTTCCCTTCTCGTTTTCATCAGCTTTCTTAAATCTTCCAACAAGAATAAGCAAAGCAATTAATCTTTCCTCATGATATTTTGAAGTAATAAGTTCTTTAAGTTCATCAAATGAGAGATCCTTAAACTTTTTAGCAATTTGTCTCTGAACAGGAACTACAATTCCAAGAAATATATCTCCTTCAGCATATTCACCTTTACCGGTTTTAAAAAACCTTTGCAGAAACTGTGCTTTCTCCGAATTTGATAGTTTCTTTATGTCTTTTCTAAATGTTGATAAACTCATTTTAAGATTTCTCCATTTAACCTAACGGTTAACATTATAACTAAAATAGTTCGGCGTTTAGGATCTGTTACGAAACATATATTTGTCATTTCGACCGGAGGGAGAAATCTAAAGGATGTTAAAAGATTTCTCAGTCATCCGTCAACAGACGGATTCCTTCGAAATGACAAGTTAAGTTATTTAGTAGTTTTATTAAGCCAATTAGTTATTATATCCAAGGCAACCGGCGAAAATGTTTCTTCAATTTTTGCATACTCAATAGGGGAACCGGTATCTGCTGTCTGGGACAAATGATTTAATCCGCTTAATTCTTTTAAAGTATAATCTTTATTCCCACCTTTCTTCAGGGCTTTCTCAATTGCGGATAAATTTTCTTTGGGCGGGACTTGTAAATCTTTCTCTCCAATTATTGCAAGAACCGGGCATTTCACTTTTTCAAGTGTTGGTGCAGGATTATATTCAAGGAAAAATTTAAACCAAGGTGTTAAAGCTACTCTTAATTGCATATTAAGAAATGTTTCAGGATCACCAATTTTTTCTTTTTCTTCCTCTGTCATTTCCATATACTCTTTCCAAAAGAAATCTTTAATTTGTTTTTCAGCAATAGCCATATCATCGGTACTTTTAATTTCCTGATAAATTTTTGATGAAAACTCCAAATTTTTCTTTATTTCCTCTGCCGGAGTTCCGCTTGCTTCTTGTATTAATCTTGATTGAAGTAATAATATTTCTTCACCTGATATTCCGGGTCCCGCCATTAATACTATAAATGCTATATCATCATTCTGCACTGCAGCCATTGGTGCAATCAGTCCGCCTTCACTGTGTCCGATTAAGCCTATTTTTTTCATATCAATTTCTATACGAGATTTTAAATACTCAACTGCGGCTAAAACATCTTTAGCAAAATCTTCTGTTGTAGCTGATTGAAAGTTGCCTTCAGATTCTGCAACGCCCCTGTCATCAAATCGAAGAACAGCATAGCCGTTTTTGGTTAAATGATCTGAAAGAACGAGAAATGGTTTATGCCCTAGTAATTCTTCGTTACGGTTTTGCGGACCAGAGCCGCTGATTAGAATTGCAGCCGCAAAATTGCTGCCTTCCTTCGGATAAGTAAAAGTTCCTGCCAAAGTGATACTATCCGGCACGTTTTCAAAATAAACATCCTCGCTGTTGTACGGAAACGGTTCTTTTGGTTCTTGCGGACGGTTAATGGAAGTTGCTTTATCAACTTTATTTATAACAAGATCGAAGGATTGTCCGCTCTGATTCCACTTACCAGTAATTTCAGAAGATTCCCAATCTATTACTCCATTATAGCTTCCGGCAATTACTTTTACATCTACAATAATTGAATCGTCAATTAAGGTAACTGATTCTGTTGGGATATCTTTAGCACCCTGACTCGGACTATCCATTTTACATTCATAATTTCCTTCATCGTCTTCAACAAACTTAAAAACTATAGGGAGTTCAACTGTCTGATTAATAACAAGATTACCTTCCCATATTCCGGTTAAATCTTTTTCAGTCTGCGCCGAAACATTTAACTGAATAAGTAAAAAAGAGATGACAACTGCGAATAATCTTATAAACCTCTTCATGATTGCTCCTTTATAAAATTAAGAATAACATTATAGCTTAGATGATATGCTAGCAATAAAACTTCATTCAAAACCAACTTTAATTTTAAGCAAATTTACTCAATTAGACTGTTGCGTTGAAAGAAAAAATGATGATAGACTAATTGCGGGAATTATTTCCTAAATAACCAGACAATTAATGAAATCAGGATGCTGATTATCAGCATTGTTGTAATTGGAATATAAAGCTTTAAGTTTGGTTTATTTATGAAAATATCTCCAGGAAGTTTTCCCAATGGAAGTTTGGAAAGCCACGGCCAAAAAAGTCCGGCTAAAATTATTATAGCACCAATTAGAAGAAGATACTTTTGCATTTTGCTCATGAATCTGATAAAATATGATTATAAAATTCTTCTATTACTTCATTATAATTAAAAGCGAGTTTCATATTGGATAATTCATCACGAGAAAAATAAGCGATTTTTTGCCCTTCTTTCAAATCAATTTTTTCGGGTTGAAGATCAATTCTTTTCCAAAAAACATGATCAAACAAATTATCATTTTTATAAACTCTAAATAATTTTATCTCGCCTACGTCCAAGTCCATTTCTTCAATCATTTCCCTCTTAACTGTTTCTTCAGGAATTTCACCATGTTCAACATGTCCACCCGGAATATCCCACATATTCGGAAACGGAATATTGGGCTTATTGTCTCTTAATAACATCAGTAATTCATTATTGCTGTTTATTAGCAGTATTCCGGCACCAATCCTTTTTGTCATATTGTTTAGTAAATTTTTATAAAACTCTTACTTTTGATACACTTCCAATATAAAAAGATACGAATAAAGAGTACTTACCTATCTCAATATAATTTTAATTCTGTGACTAAAACTAATAATAAATCGGAAATAATTACAGTTAGCAAATTAGGAGCTCTTTCCACCTCTTCTGAGGCCATCTGCAGAGGGATATAAAATTATTCGTGGGCTATTTCGGTTGTCATTTTTTTCATCACAACACATGACTTACCAAGAACACCTTGGTGGCAGTTATACAAAAGAAAATGATTAGTCAGAAGCTTCTTCTAAAACTTTTATAAGTTCGTTTTTTCCAAAAGGTTTTACCAGGAATTTTTTTGCACCGGCATTATAGAATTCTTTTATCTTTTCTTCAAAATATTCGCTTGAAATTATAATCATTGGTCGTTTATAAGGATCATTCTTTTTGATGTCTTTACAAATAAGCATTCCCTGAAGCCAGTAATTTTTATTAACATCAAAAATGATATAGCTGAAATTTACATCACGAATATATTCAAGCTTAAAATCTCTTATCGAGTAGTTAACAATTTCAAATTCCTTCTTAAGAAAAGCTTTAATTAGTTCATAGGAATCACCAGAATCGTCTAGCATTAAAATACGTCGAGAATTTAGGGGTTTATCTTCTTCAGAAAATATTTTCTTTTTAAAATTAAGATTTTGTGTTAAAGGAAGCGTAAAAGTAAACGTTGAACCAACACCTTTTATACTATCAACGAGTAAAGAACCGCCTAGTCTTTCAATATACCTTTTAGCTAAAGCGAGTCCTAATCCATTTCCCTCAAAATTGCGACCGATGTTTAAATCTTCTTGGCTGAACGGTTGATATAGATGATCAAGATAATTAGTGGATATTCCTACTCCGGAATCTTTAACTCTGCACACTGCAAGATCGCGCTCCTCAAGAACATCAACCTCTACTTCAACAAATCCCAGATGAGTAAATTTTATAGCATTACTAATCAAATTGTTAAATGCATTTTCAACACAATGAACATCTACATCTACAAATACTTTTGATTTTGTGAAATTAGTTCTTAGCTGTAGATTTTTTTCCTGAGCAGCTTTCTTATGATTTGGCAAACAACTTTGAAAAAACCCTATAAGATCAATGGTCTCTACGCTCATTGTATAATTTCCGGCTTCAAGCTGGGCAAATTCAAGCATTTGAGTAATACTTTTGAACAATCTTTCACTACCGCTGTGAAGATTATCAAGATATACTTTATCTTCGGCGTCAATCTTGTTAGCAAGGTTATCTCTAATAAGAGACGAATATCCTAGAATAATATTAAGCGGCGTTCTTAGTTCGTGTGAGAGTACATTAAGAAAATTATTTTTTAACCGTTCGGCTTCCTTATTTGCTTCACGGGCTTTTTTTACTTCCTCCTCTGTTAAAACCATATCGGTTATGTCTTCGTGAAATAATACTAAGTACTTATTGCCTAAGTTATTCAAGGAGAAAACGCTTGTTTTAAGAATAGGTATTGCTCCATCTGTAGAATTAAGCAATGCATCGGTATAGTTGTTTATAGTATGATATTCTTTGCCGTCAAATACTTCAGTAATTACCTTAAATATTCCATTCTCTTTTAAAACGTTATCAGAAAAAACAGAGTATTCGGTTAATTCATCAAGATGATATCCCCAAGTAATAATAAATGCTTCGTTGACATAAATAATCTTACCTTCATTATCAACTACCTGTACAGGATTACGCAGGTGATTATATAACATTTCGAAATATTTAATTAACTCACTTATCATATTAATTTATCGGTAGTGTAATTTCAAGTGCTGTTCCAACAGATGTATCAGTCAATTGTATTGTTCCTCTGTGCCGGTCAACTATGCTCTTGCATAGAAATAAGCCGTAACTAGTCTTACCAGCACTGAAAAGATTAAATATATTATCTCTCAACTCTACTGGTATTCCTGGTCCATTATCTTCAATTAGAATATTAATTAAATTATTCTTAGCAAACGATTTAATTATTATTGTTGCATCCTTCCTTGCTTCAGCAGAATTAGTAAATAAATGAACTAATAAATGCTGAATCTGTTCTGAATCATAGCTACACAATGGAAGATTATTCAATTCAGTATCAAAAGTTATAGACTGAAATCTTTTCATCGGAGAAATATATCTGATAACCGATTGTATGGTCTTATTCAGATCACCGCTGTCTTTATTCAGGTTCATGATAGAAGTTTCCATCAATACCTGTGCAAATTTCTGGATTCCACGAATACTATCAATTGCTACTTTTATTTTTAATTTTAAGCGATCGAACAAAAAAGTATCAGCCGTTGGGTTTGTAAACTTAAATTCCTTTTGCGATTTTTCAATTACACGCATTAGACTTTCATTTTCTAATAAAGCAACGTGCACAAGAGCTTGCAAAGACTGTCCAATTTCGGAATCTATACTTGATTTAAGTGCTTTTCTTTCAGCCTGAATAAGCTGCGTGTTTGCTTCCTGTAAGGCATTGTTAGCATTTAATTGGGCATTATACAACTGTGCATTTCTGATTGCTGATGCTGCCTGTCCCGCAAGTATTTCAAAAGTGCTGGTTATTTCTTTTTCCTGAATCTTATGCAGATGACGACTATCAACGTATATTACACCAATTTTATTTCCATCGGTTATTAGAGGGGAACATAAAATTGTTTGAAGATCAAGACGAAAGATACTTTTACTTGTATCAAAGTTAGTATCGCTTTGGGCACCTTCAATAAATCTTGATTGTCCGTGATAGAAAACATCTTCAACTACAGAAGTGCTAATATGAAAAAGACTTTCCGGAAGTTGTTTGTTGTTTGAATCTAAACCAAGCTTATAATCAAGTTTTCCTGATTGGTTTTTCAAAACAATAAAACCTCTCTCGGAGTTAGTAATTCTAATTGCATTTTTAAGTACAAGTTCCAGAACATCCTCAAGAATAAGCGAGCGATTAATTGTATTAAGAATGTTAAGAATTACTTCTAGGTTTTTTGCACGTTCTGAAGTTTCATCGAAGTCAGGGGAGTTCTTTAATCCGTCATCAACATTTTTTTTAAATTCTGAAAACTTCATCTGATTATCTTTTGGTTACAACTCTAAATTTTGATAAATGAAAACAATACTTTAATAAACATTGTATACAATACTTATGCCAAATAAGTTAAAGCATTTTCTTGTAATTAATCACGTAAAAGCTTGTAAGAAATGAACCATTCCCAGTCATTTCCTCCTTTCCACCAAGCTTTTGCCACCCCACCTGAAAGTGTAGATTCAAGATTATACCAATGGCTGAACATAATATTTAATTGCGCTCCAACGTCTATCCACTTATTTGCATTGGGCAAATCAGTAATTAAACCCTGACTGAAAATAGAGAAATTAATGTTCTTTATATAGTGACCTAAAATTTCAGGCGAATCAAATCTAAATGGTGGAAACATATTTGATATCATCAATTTTAAAAAATTATCTGTTGGAATACTGTAAATCGGAATGCCCGGAAATCTAAATACTTTTTCATACTGTCTAACAGGTTCATTTTCAACTTCCCTGTTACCAAATCCACCAAAGAAAAATTGGCCATGAAGAATTTTTTCATTCAAATGATGATAGCCCGCAGAAAATTTCCATCTGAAAACATTGTGCGGTATAAGATATAGTGAATAATTGTCCCATTCTATATAAGATCCGGGTGCAACTTCAAATTTCTCCAGATCTGCACCAAAGGTCATAATACTAAATCTAAAGTGATTTCCCTGTTCAAAATCAAAACTACCTATGGTTCTCCTTAGGTCTTTATAATCAAATTCAGTTTTGAAAACATAAAAATCAGGTTCGGAAACTTCAACAAGGTTATCATTTATATATTTTGTACCTGTATAATAAGACAATTCAGTTGACTGCTTTATCTTCAGCGGATTATCATATAACCAATAATCATTATGACCAACAGCAAATCTGTTTCCTATTGTTCCACGCTTTCTTTCATTGAACAAATCAAAAAAGTCAGTCGGGTTGTGTTCAAAAGCAAAGTAATATGTTTGTTTAATGTCATATTTTAATTTTAGATGATATCTTACTCTATCTTGCAATTCTTTAAATGGTGAGACACCGGCTTCGAGAGAAATTTCGTTTCTTAAAACCGGATCAGCAATGTATGCGTAAAACCCAAGCACTTTGCTTTTCTGAAATCCAGATATTATTGGAATAAAAGTTTGAATCTTAAGGTTATTAAAACTGCTGTAGTCTTTTTCCCGGGTAAATTGAGATTGATCAATACTATCTGCTGCGTTTGGTAATGCCCAATCCATTACTTCGGGATTTTTATCAAGAACTTTTTGTCCCAAGTAATTTATTGCCGGCAAACGTTGAGCTTTAGAATTAGCAATCATTACCGGCTTCATACCGTCTGAAGTAAACTCAAAAGCAAAAAGCGAATCTTTGGAAATAAACAAAGGTTTAAATAAACCGGTTAAGGTATGAGTAACTGCAGAAATATCTCCTGTTTCAAGATCACAACGATAAATATTTGAAACACCATTAGTATATGCATTCCAGAATAAATATCTGTCATCTTCAGACCAGGATGGATTTTCTGGTGAACCTGATGATGTTAAAGTGTTGAACTGAAATTTTCCACCTTCATCAAGTTTTGTAACATCGGATATGACAATAGATTGTTGACCTGAGGCTCTATGGATAACTGCCGCAAGAAAATCACCATTATTATTAATTGCAAGCTGCTGAATTTCATCACCATTTTCAAAAACAACCATTGTTTCAAGAACATCAAACGGATATTTTGATTTAACGAGAATTGCTTTCGCATTATTATGTTGAATTCCCCACAATTCATGCTTTTGGGATGAAATAGTCAGGTGTCCTGTTCTGCAATCTTCAAATAGCATTCTGTCAGTATCATTTTCAATATCGTACATGCGAATGTCGCGGTATAGCTGATTATTATTTGTTGTATGAAATACCAGTCCTAAACTATCATCATAAGCAGTGGAAGCAACACGAATAGCACTTGGTGATGGCAGAGAAACAAGTTTTCTTGAAGTAAAATTATTAATGTTAAATATTTTAAGAGTTGCTAATTCACCGGAGCGGTGATAACCAAAAATTATGGAGTTGAGTTTTTTTGAATAATATGGATCCGTAACAAAACCATAAGTTTCCTCTGAAAGTTTTTGTAAGTATGTAAGAGTTGAGGCATTAAGAATTTTAAGGTTTTTTAGCTGAAACTCTCTTTCTTCCTTAATAAAATCATTCCAGGCATCGCTAAAACTAATTTGAAAAATTCTTTTAAACTTTCCTTTAAAACCCGGATAAAAATCCGATTTATCCGTTGAAAACCACTGAAATATTTTTTCATCTCCATATTTAATGGCCAGATGAGTGGCAAATCTTTCACCGTAGATATAGTAAAGTGTTTCAATCAGAAAATTTTCATGTCCTAAAATTCCATCGAGATAAACATCACCAGGAAATTCTCTTTCCTCAGCAACAAGACTTCTAAAATACATTTCATCAAAATTTCCAAGTACACGTCCGAAACCCCCGCTAAACCAGGTCTCAAGGTACACGGCAGGTGCTTCCTGATGCCATCTTGGAGTATATCTGTTGCTACCTGTAAGTAAACTGAAAAGTATTGTGACGGGTCTGTTTTTTTCAGGATTAACTTTTCCAAAAACAGATCTGAAAAAGCTTTCAACATTAGATGCACCATCATTTACGGCTATATGAACAAGTTCATGGCCTAACAACCATTGAAACCTCTCATTATATGGAACGACTTC
>JALHTS010000622.1 GCA_022865965.1 Ignavibacteriaceae bacterium | reverse complement strand
TTTTTGCTCAAGATTTCCCGCAAGATTTAATAAATTCTATTCAGTACTTAGTGCAAAATGGAACGCCCATATATCTCATTAAATTCGACTACTATGAGCATACAGAAAAGGGATTATTCCTCTTGGTTGAAAATCTAACAGGTAAGGATAATGAACTATTTGAAACGGAGGAAGAAAATCCTAAAACAAAAGTAATTTTCTTGTTTGAACTGTTATTCTTTATACTATATCGAATATTAAGCATTACTTAAGACCCTTCACCTGTAATAAAATTTCGAAAAGTATCGGGTACTCAATTATATGCTATGAAGGGAAAGATTTTATAAATATTAATTTGACTTATTCGGTTAAATAAGTTAAATTGTAGTTAAACGTTTAACCAAGATTACAATGAAATCAACGATTAAAGATGTCGCAAAAAAAGCAAGCGTATCTATTGCAACTGTTTCATTTGTAATTAATGACAGCAAACATATATCTGCGGAAACAAAAAGTCGTGTATTAAAAGCAATTAAGTCCCTCAACTACCATCCTTCCAAATCAGCAATAAATTTAGTCTCTGGGAAAACCGGTAACATTGGTTTTATTCTTACGGATGATCACTTCCTGAGAACTGAACCATTCTATACGAGAATATTTTTAGGAACCGAATTTGAAGCAAGAAGTGAAGGATACTATATTTTACTGACATCAGTCAGGCCAGATTTTAATGAAAAAGATATTTTACCACGATTTATTTTAAATAAAAGTGTTGATGGAATTATTATAGCAGGAAAAATTCCCCATAATCTTATAGAAAGAATCTCTGCTTATAATCTTCCTACTGTCTTTATTGATTACATTCCGCAAACTAACAGTAGTCCTCTAGTATTAATAGATAATATTCAGGGTGGTTTATTGGCCACAAATCATTTAATCAGTTTGGGCCATAAAAATATTGCATTTATTGGTGGGGATATGGAGCATCCCAGTTTGTCTGATAGATTAAATGGTTACAAGCAAGCTTTGGAGAATGCAAACATTCCTGTTAAGAATAATTTAATTGTTACAGATGCCAAATATCCAGACCGACAAAACGGTTTTGATTCAGCAAAAAAAATATTTTCAAAGAATAAGAATGTGACAGCGGTATTTGCAGGCAATGATGCGATGGCTATAGGTGTACTAAATTATTTAAAAAATAATGGGTATAAAGTTCCTCAAGATATATCGCTGATTGGATTTGATGATGTTGAAGCGGATCTTATGCTTAGTCCGACTCTAACTACTATAAGAGTTCCCAAAATTGAAATGGGTATTGAAGCACTCAAGTTATTAGTGAATACTTTAAAGAATAAAAAATCGTTATCAAAAAAAATACTTGTGTCTGTTGAATTAATTATTAGAGAATCAACTTCGGTCTATAAACCAAAATAAAAAATTATGCTAGGTGTAGTATTTAATGGAAATAAAGATAATGTCCTGTGTGATTATTCCCTTCGGACATTAGAAAAAAGTGAGCATCTAATTAAGGTAGCTATTGAACTATTTGCAAAAAAAATTAGTGTTAATAAATTACTTAGAAAACAAATTTATCTAAAAGACATGATTAACATTTTTTCTGATAAGAATATTTCCAGTAGTGTTAAAGTTCAAATAATTAACAATTAATCAATAATTAATTTATTAAAGGAGAAGCTATGAAAAAAAATAGCAACATTTTCCGTTGGTGGATTTGTCTTTTTTCCATCATGCTGATAATAGTTCCAAACCCCTTGCTGGCTCAAAGCGCAATAAACGAGGTAGGTAGTTTTGAGCAGGATATGCCGTCCTATTGGACAAAGGGAGCAGAGCCAAGTGGATCGACACTGGAATGGGCTCAGGACGAAGCGCTCTTATTGAGCAGATCGCTAAAGATAACAAAAGCTGCGACTACGGAAGCAGCGAAGTGGACCTCTGAGAATATGTGCGACAACTGGGCACCAACACGGGATGCCAGTTCGATGATTCGGTTACAAGCCTGGGTCAAAACAGAGGGGATAAATACAATTCCGGCAAATGATGATGCAAAGTGGATAATAAAGTACTCCTATTATGATACAAATGATGTATTTATAGGAGACGTACCAATAGAGCTTGATCAGAGTGTAGGGACATCAGACTGGACAGCAGTCAAGGATTCAGTTACCTTACCAACAGTAGCCTATAAAGTAATAATTGAAGTTATAGGTGGTAAGGATGCAACGGGTACAGTATGGGCCGATGCATTCAAATGGCCGTCAGATTGGAACCAAACCTTGGAATTACC
>JALHTS010000085.1 GCA_022865965.1 Ignavibacteriaceae bacterium | reverse complement strand
TACAGCAATGTGCTTCAATTATGTTATCGTTCCGATTGATAAAAATCTCAGTCATAACGAAATCCTCAACGTACTTCACGAATCTGACTCAGTTGCTATAGTTTTTTCTGAAACTTATGAATCTATGCTAAAAGAAAAAGGGCAGGCATTATTAAAGCTTAAGACTTATATAAGCATGGATTTACCGAAAGAAGAAAACGGATTCCTTTCAATGACACAATTAATGAGTAACGAAAGTTCGACCTTAAATACTTTACCGCACATTAAACCTGATGATCTTGCAGAAATAATTTTTACTTCCGGTTCGCTTGGCAGAGCAAAAGGTGTTATGCTTAGCCAGCGCAATCTTGCAGCTAACCTGACGGCGATGACAAGTATGATTAAAATGCATAGTACTGATCGTTTCTTGTCGGTCCTGCCAATTCATCATACTTACGAATGTACTTGTGGATTTCTCTGTCCTGTTTTCACAGGTGGTTCCGTTCATTATGCGCGATCATTAAAAACAGTTGTGGAGGATCTTCAGAAAGTAAAAGCAACAATACTACTTGGTGTTCCACTTCTTTATGATAAAATGTTTAAGAAAATTCATAAAGGAGTTAAAGAAGATAAAGTAAAATCAAAAATAGTTCCGCCATTGCTTAAGATTACGGATTTTATACAAGCGGTTGGCTGGAAAAATGCCAAGAAAAAAATATTTAAAGAGCTTCATGAGAAATTCGGAGGAGCAATAAGAATTTTTATTGCCGGTGGTGCTGCACCTGATCCTATGGTAGCAAAAGGACTAAGAGAATTCGGATTCGCCTTCATTCAGGGTTATGGATTAACAGAAACAGCTCCGATTCTTGCCTTGAATCAGCTTGATAATTTTAAGGATAATGCTGCCGGAATTCCAATGCCGGGAGTTGAAATAAGAATTAATAATCCGGACGGCGAAGGTATTGGCGAAATCTTTGCCAAAGGCAAAAATGTAATGCTTGGTTATTATAAAAATCCAAAACTTACTGGTGAAGCTTTCGATAACGGCTGGTTCAAAACCGGTGATCTCGGATATATTGATTCAGATGGATTTCTTCATATAAGCGGAAGAATGAAAAATGTGATAATTTCAAAAAGCGGCAAGAACATTTTCCCTGAAGAGATTGAAGATATTCTAAACAGAAATCCTTTTATACAGGAATGCCTTGTTTATGGTGAAAAAGACGAAAAGCAGAATGAAATTATAGCTGTTCAAATAGTAACAGATGCCGAGGCATTTATTGAATATTCTGAAAAGAAAAATATTGCAATAACTCCCGAATTTATTGAAGAAACAATTTCCGAAGCAATAAAACAGGCAAATAAAGAATTAACAAGCTACAAGCAAATAAGAAAGTTTTATATAAGAGATAAGGAGTTTGAGAAAACAACAACTCAAAAAATTAAAAGACATTTAGTCGGTAAAGAAGAATAATAAATTAAAAACGTATTTAAGTATTAACGAACTGTATTTTTAATCTATTTAAGCTTAATAATCATAGAACGATTATCTTTGTCGCTTTTTGAGAGGAAAAATAAGCAATAGCTTCAATAGCGATTGAAAAAGGTTCTTTGGTTAGTTTTCCGTGAAAATATATTTTTTCATTATCCACACTCAAAATGCCATTGCCGGGACAAACATTTTATTTTCCTTAAAACATTCCAACCAATTCCCCTCTATTTCTGTACCGAGATAATGTCCGGAAACCTCATTTATCAAACTATTCATTTTAGAAATAAAATTTTTTTAATGCCCATTAGCACAAAAATCCTGTTTAAATATTAATTATTAAAATTTTTTTAAAATAAATTTTCTTTTCCTTCGCTTTATATTAATATTTTTTTAGATTGCGACACGAATTATTTAATTAACGATTTTCATTTTAACCCCCGGATAAATTTTTATAAATGCAGTCATCACGGAATAAACGGAAGCTATCAAGAAAAGCAACAGAACAGAATCCAAATCAACTAAACCTCGATTTTATAAAACAAGAATCAGCAATAGAAATTCATCTCCCCAAGCAAGAAATTAAGTTAGGTACCGCAGCCATTGCCCACACAGGAAGAGCAATGATAACACTTAGTGTTGGATAGATAGTTCGTTTAACACAAACCTTAACAGAAAACAATTAATTGATATTACAATAGGTTATTTGCAGCGTTTTGTACAACGGTTGCTTTTCTACCGCAAGTTATAAAAGTATTTAAAACGCATCTCAAAGAAGTTATTTCATCAGGGGTGTTTTTATTAATGACTGAGGGAGTATGTTTCTGGCTGGTTTATGGGTTGATGATCTTTTCACTGCCAATAATTATGGCAAATATTCTTACAGTTCCATTATAACTTTATATTCTTATAATGAAAATAAAACTTGACTGAATTAGCAGAGAGAAATCAATTAAGAATAAAGATTAAAGGAAAAAGATCGAGAAAAATTGTATAAACTAAACTTTTACTTTTTCAATGATATTTCTTATTGAACTTTCGATCCACTCCTCAAGAGACAGAGTAAAGGAATGTCCACCAATTACCAAAGCTTGGTTCTTGCTGCTGAGGAATATTGTTTCACCTGGCGACGACGCACTCGCATCAGTTTTTGTTTTAAGCCATTCTGCTAACCGATGGAGCCATATATCGCGTTCTTTATCTCTCACCTCATTTTCGAGAATGTAAAGTTCATTTTCTTTAAAAACACAATTTACTTCGTTGAACTTAAATTTTTCACCATCTGCACTAAACTGATTGAAAAGGGATTTCGACAGATAATTAATTCTGTGATCTACTATTGTATCCTGAATATCAAGCCATATTTTGGCAATTGGATCTTTATCCGTCTTTTCAACCGGAGGGATAATACCCAAACCATATAGATTAAATAATTGCTCAATAAATTGAGATAATTCAAGAAGCTTTTGACTATGTTCTAGAGAATCCCATCTTTTTCTTGCGTTTGTAAGTCTTTTATTTTCAAGTGTACTTAAGTTGTTGTATCCTTCTTTTACATTCTGAAGGTTAGCCCATTTTTCAAGCGGATTATCTTGGTAGATCCAACAATTGTCCGAAATTTTATACTGAAGTTCTGAACTTAATCCTTCCTTAAAGAAAAAATAAAAATTGGAATCAGCGACGCTATTATTTTTATATTGAGCATAAACAGATTTAATGAGTTTGCTGGCTTTTGCTTCGTCGTCAATTATTCCTAAAGAGCCAATAGCTTTGTGAACAATATCTTCCCTTGTATTTCTTATGTAAGATGAATTTTTAGTATCCAGCCAGTTCATAAAACTTAAAGGTGTATCGGCTTTAAAGATTTCACCCAACATATTGGCACAGGAAAGAAGAAGAAATGTCCGCAGATAAGTTACTTCTGAAGATTCGGTCTTTATGCTTATTCTTGTTTTTATATCATCATCTTCAAAAGAAGTTGCCAGTGCAGCTCTCTTTAAAACATAATTCAGTTTTTGCTGAAGAGATTTATCAAGTTTTTCCATTTCAGGAATAAAAAATGAAGATGAACTACTGGTGGAAACCAAATCTGATTTGAATTCCGTTTCAATCGGGACCTTAGTTTCTACCTTGTCAACGACTGCAGTTTCACGCACTTTTCTATCCTCGCCGTTGCGCGGGATTACCGTATTTTTTCTTGTAAATGATAACGCCATTTTAGTGTTCTTTCCTTGATAAAAATAATATTCACTAGATTTAGACAAATATTATTCCATTTTAACTGAGGCATAATAGAATAAATTGTGCGAAATTATTTTTGATCAG
>JALHTS010000084.1 GCA_022865965.1 Ignavibacteriaceae bacterium | reverse complement strand
TTATTGAAGATAATCGACTTCTGCGTGAAGGTATCTCTGCAATGCTCAAAAAGCAACCCGACATGAATGTTGTTACCACTGTTGATAATGGCGAAAACATTTTGGAGCTAATCGGCAAACAAAAACCAAACATTGTACTTCTGGATTTAGGTTTACGAAGTCATAACAGCTTGCATATAGTAAAATTAATTAAGAAGAATTTTATGGAAACTAAAATAATTGTGATGGATCTTATCCCATTACAGACAGATGTTTTTGATTATGTACAAGCCGGTGTTTCGGGATTCATGCTAAAAGATATAAGTGTTACTGAATTTTTAAAAACGATTCGTTCAGTTTATAAAGGTGCTCAGGTTTTACCGTCTAACTTAACAGGATCACTTTTTTCTCAGATAGTTGGACATGCAATAAATGGATTAACTCCGGCTACACTTGCAGAATCGGTTCGCATGACAAAACGTGAAAGACAAGTAATTGAATTGATTGCAGATGGGAACACCAACAAAGAGATAGCACAAAAGATTCATCTTTCTACACATACTGTAAAAAGTCATGTCCATAATATCCTTGAAAAATTATCACTAAGTACTCGGGTTCAGATAGCAAAACATGCTCATCTCTCTGACGCATACAAAGTAGCAATAGACACTACTTCCTTAATAAACGAATAATATTCTTCCCCACGATCAACTTACCCAAAAGATGTAGTCCCTTTTTCATCCATTCGCTGTATTGTGCAAAATGATATTTCTACATATCATCATATACAGATATTAACATCAATTAAGTAATAAAGTAAAGATTAATGCGGTAATCAAGCTATTCCAAGATGGTAAAAGCAGGTAATTTTTAATTATTAAGGAAATGAACTAAATGGCGAAAATAGTTTTGCAGCAGTCCTATAGTGAAAACAAGCAAGCTGAAGTCATCATAGAAGAAACTCCGGAGATTGTCCGCGATTCAGTATTTAAGAAATTCTTTTTAGAAGTTGCCTCGCTTACAATTTTTACTTTACGCTTTTTCAAGGAAGTAATTAAACCACCATATGAGTTTAATGAGCTGATGAAGCAATCATTTCTGATTGGTTATAAATCTCTTCCTCTGGTAGCTATCACCGGATTTATTATTGGACTAGTATTAACTATTCAATCAAGACCTACATTGGCAAAGTTTGGATCTGAATCGTTGTTACCTGCGATGGTAGCCATTTCAATTATAAGAGAAATAGGACCTGTTATAACTGCGCTGATCTTTGCCGGAAAAGTTGGTTCTGGGATTGGAGCCGAGCTGGGATCAATGAATGTTACCCAACAAATTGATGCGATGCAGGTTTCGGATAATAATCCGTTCAAATATCTTGTAGTTACAAGAATCGTTTCTGCAACATTAATGCTTCCACTGTTGGTAATATTTGCTGATGGTGTCGGTTTATTAGGATCATTTGCCGGCGTTAACATAAAAGGAAATGTAAGTGCTTATTTGTTTTTTTCTCAGATATTTCAAAGCCTCGAATTTAGTGATCTGTTCCCTGCTGTCATCAAAACTTTTTTCTTCGGGTTTGCAATCGGGCTTATCGGAACTTATAAAGGATATTATTCAAATAAAGGCACTGAGGGTGTCGGGAAAGCAGCAAACTCAGCCGTAGTATTAGGATCTTTGATGGTTTTTATAATAGATATGATAGCAGTGCAAATTACTAGTGTGCTTCAAAACTAAATTGACTAGTTAGAAAAATGACAGAGAATGCAACTGATATAGAAGTTAAAACCGAAACTGATTATAAGCGTCACGGTAATGTTGTGATTAAGATGGCACATCTTAAGAAATCATTCGGGAATAATCACGTGCTGCGGGATATTAATTTGGTGATTAATAAAGGAGAAAACCTGGCAATACTGGGACAATCCGGAACCGGTAAATCAGTGCTTATTAAATGTATTGTTGGATTGGTTGAAATTGATGATGGTGAGCTTTTTATTCTAGGTAATAATATTTCTGAGCTGAAGGATAAGGAACTGATTGCGACACAAAAAAAAATCGGTTTCCTTTTTCAAAGCGGCGCTCTTTATGATTCAATGACAGTTAGAGAAAATCTTGAATTCCCGCTTAGAAAACAGTTGCGTTCCATACCGAAGGATAAATTAGAATCAATGGTAAAAGAAGCATTGCACGATGTAGGGCTTGATGAAGCAATTGATAAAACGCCCTCAGAGCTTTCCGGCGGTATGCGTAAGCGGTTAGGTTTAGCCAGAACTTTGATTTTAAAACCTGAAATAATGCTTTACGACGAACCTACAACCGGGTTGGATCCTATAACTTCAAAGGAAATAAGTAATCTAATTCTTGAAGTACAGAGAAAATATGATACCACTTCCATCATTATTACTCATGATATTGAATGTACCAAACTAACAGCTGATAGAATTATGGTAATCAAAGATGGAATCTGTGCTGCAGAAGGAACATTTAACGACCTTGAGAAATCCGCAGATCCATGGATAAGATCATTTTTTGAATAAAAGATCAGGCAATTAAGCAGGAATATATCAAATGAAAAAAAAGACAAATCATAAAGTCAGACTCGGAATATTTATTTCGCTTGGAATAGCTGTGTTCATTTTTGCAATCTACTTTATTGGTGAGAAGCAGCAATTATTCAGAAGCACCTTTCATCTTAGTGGGGTATTTAAAGATGTAGCGGGACT
>JALHTS010000083.1 GCA_022865965.1 Ignavibacteriaceae bacterium | reverse complement strand
CCGGAACCGGTCCACCACAATTGTTTACAAGAATATCAACTTTGCCAAATTGTTTTGTAACTGCGTTGTGAAAGTTTTCAATGTCTTTTGAATTATTCAAATCACAAACACCCCAGAAAGGTTCAACCTGATATTTCGATCGGATTTCCTTTGATGTTTCAATAAGCGATTCCTTATTGCGGGAACATATGGCAATGTTACAACCCTCTGCTGCAAATCCTTCGACAACTGCTTTGCCGATTCCTTTACTGGAAGCAGTTACCAGAACAGTTTTACCTTTAATTCCGAGGTCCATAGCAAACTTTCTATTTATTCATTTCAGAAACTATTCTTGCTGTATCCAAAGCTATAACTAATTCTTCATTAGTCGCAATTCTGAATACTTTAACTTTAGAATTATCTTTAGAAATTATTTCTTCGTTGTTTTGATTTTTAAATTCATCAAGTTCAATTCCAAGAAACTTCATATTGCTGCAAACATTTTCTCTAACCTCAACAGCATTTTCACCGATGCCACCAGTAAAAACTAAAACATCTAATCCGCCCATTGCTGCAGCATAAGAACCGACATATTTTTTTATTCTGTAACAAAAAATTTCAAAAGCATACTCAGAGCGTTTTTGTTTATCTTTAACCGCGGCAAGAACTTCACGCATATCGCTGCTTTCACCACTGATACCAATAAGTCCGCTATGCTTGTTTAAAAGAGTACCTGCCTCACCAACAGTTAAACCTTCTTTACTCATAATATAAAGTATTAAAGAAGGATCCAGATCACCGCTTCTGGTTCCCATCAGTAAACCTTCGAGAGGAGTAAATCCCATTGATGTATCAACAGAAATTCCTTTATCAACTGCAGCCATACTGCAGCCGTTACCAAGATGTGCCGTAATTATTTTAAGATCTTCTATTTTCTTTCCCGTCATTTCAGCAGCCCGATGAGAAACAAAAAGATGCGATGCTCCGTGAAAACCATATCTTCTTATTTTATGCTTCTTGTAAAGTTCGAATGGTATTCCATATAAATATGCTTTAGGGGGCATGTGTGAATGAAAAGCTGTATCGAACACACCGCACTGAGGAGTATCGGGTAAAATTCTCTGACAAGCCTGAATACCTTTTATATTAGGCGGATTGTGAAGAGGTGCTAATTCAATATTTTCTGTTAAAACATTAACAACTTCTTCCGTTATCAAAACTGAATCTGAAAATGTTTCACCACCATGAACTACACGATGACCAACGGCTTCAATATCTTTTTTATCGTCAATAACTCCGTGATTTTTACTTAGCATCACACCAAGCACATATTCAATTGCGATTTGGTGATCAAGAATTTCACCTGCAATTTTTATTTTATCACCATCGTAACGCTGATGACTAAGAACCGCACCTGCCATACCAATTCTATCAACTAATCCTTTTGCAAGTGCTGTTTTTGTATCTGTATCAAAGAACTGATATTTAATTGATGAACTTCCGCAATTTAAAACTAAAACTTTCATTTCATTATTCCGTATTTGATTTAATAATTCCCCCTAAAAATAACTATGATATTTTGTTTCCGTGTTCGTCATATTTGAAAATACCTTCACCGGTTTTTTTGCCAAGCTTTCTTTCACGAACAAGCTTTCTTAGCAGAGCATTTGGTCTGTATCTAGCTTCGCCAAGCGTTCCCCATAATGTTTCCATCCAGGTAAGCACTTCATCAAGTCCTATCGAATCAGCCATTTCAAGGGGACCGTACTGGAAGCTATAACCAAGTTTCATTGCAGTATCAATATCTTTCGCAGTTGCCACACCTTCAAGTAAGATGTGCATTGCTTCATTGATAAGTGGAACTATAGAACGTGTTGTTATAAATCCCGGATACTCATAAACCTCAACAGGAGTTTTGCCAATTTTAGAGACAAATTCTTTAACAAAATTTACAGTTTCATTTGAAGTATGTAAACATTTTACAATTTCAACGAGAGGTATTTTTGGAACCGGATTTAGAAAGTGAAGACCAATCATCTTATCCGGTCTGGATGTTTTTTCAGAGATTTTAGTAAGACTTAAAGTTGAAGTGTTAGAAACAAATATTGCTTCTTTCTTTGCAAGCTTATCAAGTTCCTGGAAAACTTTAACCTTAATATCAAAATCTTCTTCAACTGCTTCAATGATAAGATCGTACTCATTTATG
>JALHTS010000621.1 GCA_022865965.1 Ignavibacteriaceae bacterium | reverse complement strand
TAAACTTCTTCTTCACAGCAGTTGATGAAATAAGTAAAGACAGAATACAGGTTGGGGATTCCTTTTTCTTTACCGATTTTTCAAACTAACTATGTCAGGAAAATTAAAATGAAACGCTCACATATTTTTTATCTGATAATTCTGTTAATGGTCTTCGTATTGCCTGTTTCAACCTTTGCACAGGAAGAAGAACAGATTGTTTATTATCAGATGGAGCCGCTGGATGACAGTTTGTTCATTCAAATCCAGGAACTTCTGTTTATCGACCCTCCAGATCCGAAAGCAGAAATTATTGTTGATTTAAGGGATCCTAACAACCAAACAATTGCAATAAAAAGTGCGCTCTATCCTTTTCTTGCACTTCCACAGGAGATAAGAGCCAGGATAATAACATATCCGTTCAAAATTAATTTAATGGAAGATGTACACTTCGCCAGCGTCTTTACAAGAGTTGTTGAAAAAGTAAGATTTGGAAAGGTTCTTGCAACACCGACTAAAACTCAGATTTCACCAACCCTCGGGTTTATAAATCCTTTTTTCCAGTTGCAAGGCGGTGAAAGACTTGGTTTATCGTTAAAGCAGGATGTTGGTATTTCACTCGGTCTTGGAACTCCTTATTCCGGATCCTTGGAGACAAACTTCATGGAAGTTAATTTTCATATTCTCGGAGTAAGGATGGGTATCTTCAGTCATATAGATGCAATGATTGAAGTAATGGGAGATCAGAATCATAATAACATAATTGTAAGCAGTGGCTATCAGATTAATTATACAATTCCCTTCGGAAACTTTTTTGAATTCGGTTATATTAAAGCTACTTCAAAAATTGACGATGCAAAAAGAACAAACTATTTGCTTGAAAGCGAAGGGAACATAGTTTTTAATCCCGACAGCACCATTAAGTATCAGGCAAGAATAATAGAGGATAGTCAATCATTTATAAATTGGGAATTTAGATATCCTGTTTCTATCCTCGGTTCAACAAGAGGCAGAGTATATGTTGCTCAATATTTAGATGAGTGGCATTTCGGATTTGCATTCCGTGAAATGTCATTGGCGGGCAGCACCTTTGATTTCAGTTTTGATGGAATGCCACGCAGCAAATTCAGAGAGCCGCAATATAATATTACTCTGCTTGTCCAGAAGATTATGGAAGGATGGGGATTCAGTGCTTTTTCAATTGGTCCATCTGCAAGTTTATCAACACTTGATTCTGGATCATTTGGATTTACTAAGATCTTTGTGAATATGAGATTTAAACTTGGAACATCTTTTTAACAGATATTAAGAGGGAGGGGCAAGCCTTTCCCCTACCAAAAAATACAAAAACTGATTTTCGCCCCGACTATATTAGTCGGGGTTTTTTATGTTAAGATTTTATGTTTAATTCTTTTATTACAGCTGAATGGATTTGAGGAGAGGCAGCAACAATACTGTTTCCTTTTACCGGATCGTTTCCCTGATAATCAGTAATAACTCCACCTGCACCTTTGATAATTGGAATGAGAGCCATTGAATCCCACACAGACATAATTGGATCAATCATTATATCGGCATAACCTGTAGCAAGAAGATAATATCCGTAACAATCACCCCAATTGCGATAAATTTTTACTTTCTTTGCAAGTTCATCAAACTTTTGCTGATTCTGATACTTGCCAATAGTAAAATGATCTGTTGTAAGAAGAACCGCTTTTGAAATATCATTACAATTTCTCAAATTAACTATTATTCTATTTAATCTGGTTTCGTGGTCATCACCAATTAGCAATTCATTAATTATTGGTTGATTAATAACCCCGAGAATCGGTTTGCCGTTTTTCAATAAGGCTATCAAAGTACCGAAAGTGAGTGCACCGCATATAAAACTTTTTGTGCCGTCAATTGGATCAAGAACCCAAACATATTCTGAATCAGAATTATAGTTCCCGAACTCCTCGCCGATTATTCCATGATCAGGAAAATGTTTTTGAATTTCCTCTCTCATTACTTCTTCTGATTTTCTATCAGCAATAGTAACTGGTGACATATCCGATTTTAAATCAATCGTAACGCCTGTTCTATAATACTGCTTAATAATTTTTCCGCTTATTTCTGCAAGATGAAAAGAAAAATCCGAGAATTCTTTGTTCATAATGTGTCTTAAAGATTATTAATGTTCCTTTGCAAGATAGAAAAAACTCTTTGTAGAAACAGACAGTATATATATATTTATGCCTCAAAAAGAGGGATTTAAAGGATAACTGTCAATCGGAGAGTTGCCCCAATGAATCGGGGTAAAGCAGAGTGGTTGTCATCACAAAGTGAGATCCCGCTTTGCGGGAAATGCGGCGGTCTTGAAAAATGTATTATGCTTATATTTTACATAGTTTGGTTAAAGATAGATATTATATCGGACATACAAGTAATTTAGAAAAACGATTAGATCAACATAACAGTGGGAGGACAAGGTCAACAAGTGCTTATAAACCTTGGAAATTGGTCT
>JALHTS010000620.1 GCA_022865965.1 Ignavibacteriaceae bacterium | reverse complement strand
TATCTGAAAATCCATACCAGTAATATTCAGCTTCAGTTTCAGTATCTGAACTTATTGATAATGGATCGAATGCGAAGAATGCAATTTTGTTACCAGCAGGTAATACACGATGGCCACCGATAACTTGGTCTGGACCAGATATTGGTGTTCCCATCATATCAACTTCTACATCACTTTCAAAATCAACTCCATCCAACCAGTTAGTTATACCAATTTCCCAATAAGGATCATAGGCCATTGGTGCAGTCCAACCGCTATCAGCTGAAACTGAAGTATATAAATCATAAAGTGGACCGCCTAAAAGTGAACCCTGCTCAGGAATTACTACTGAAGGAAGAGCCTCATCGCCTGCAGCACCATAATTAATGTCGTTGTAATCTCGGTTAATTCCTAAAATGTCAAATTGGAAAGTGCCTGCTGCGTAGGTTGTATTTGTCCAATTGGTTTGAGCACCTAACCATTCATCACCTGCAAGCATATAATTACGAGTTCCATCTGCCTCTAACCATGCTCTGATAACATCACTATTAATGTCAGCAGGACCATTAGTGCAAATTTCAATTATATTATCATATAAATCAACTAGCTCAGCTGTTAATGCGCCATAAGCCCATTTGTCATGTTCGAATAGGAAAAAACTATAACTTGCCGGCCAGTCACCTGAGCCAAAATAGTAGACCCTAGGATATCCGGTAACAACTGTATAGCCGTTAAAAACGACTAAAGTATTGTACACAGGATTAAATATGTAGAATGATGTTGTTTGAGGAAGGTTTGAATTATCATTCACATCGGTAGCTTCAATATAATAGCTCACTGTAGAACCAGGAGCCTGAGCAGGTATATCACAGGTGAAATCAGGTGCAGCGCCTGCCATATCAACTCCATGCCAGGTAGTTCCATCAATGCTCCAGTACAAACTAGCAGAAGCAACACCAGCAGTGCCACCACTAGGATTATCATCTGTTATAACAGCATCAACAGTAAACGGACCAACATCTATACCGCTCGCAAGCTGTGTATATGACTCGACGACAGGAGCTCTGTCACTGAACATTTCAACTTCAGCAACAAAGTCCCATGAATATTCTCTCGTCCACCAGCCTTGATCACCTGCAGCAATACGAAAGTCAGCATAGTATTTCCAAGCGCCAATATCCATATCACCAAAATAATAAGATACCCCGAAATCTGTATCGTATACGTCTGTGTAGGTATTCTTTATCGCGATACCAAAAATTTCTCCCTGCAATACAGTAGGTGGTCCAAAAGCAGTCAAATCCACCCATTGATATATATAAGGACTAGTCTGATTAATAATAGTAGTACCCCAATCCTCACCTACTGGATAACCTATACCCGCATCACTCCATAAGTCATTTCCAAATGGTTCGGCAGAACCATCGACAGAAACCCATCCACTGGTAACATCCGGGTTGTCCATAAAGGCTGTAATTTCATTATCAAATCCATTACCAATAGCTTCATAGTAACCCCTACGTGCAACCGGTGCATTAAGTAATGAGTCTAATGGCCAATTCACTCTTACTATCTTTACTTCGACATTCAAATTATAAGTTTCGGGTTCATTATTGAAACCAGCAAAACCGACTTGGTTTATATACAAATCGGCAGGTGCTACAAACCACTGTAATAACACATCCTGTCCATATCCAACAAATGCATTCGATTCCCAAGGACCGTCGGGAATGGTCAGAGTATCAATAGTATTTAATATGGAACTAGGACTACTAGGACTACTAGAAAATCTCTCTATCAAAATTGGATTCAATGATGTGTTTTTCTTAGCGCTCCTAATTTCCAGGGTTTTCAGATTCCCTTTGTGTTTAACAATTTTACCATCCGGTGTAAGAATTGAATGTTCCTGCGCTGATACATACACAGGCAACAATAGAATTACAACAAAAATGGTTACAATTCTTCTTAGCATAATGCTCTCCTTAAATAAGTTAGAAATGTGAATTAATTAAGTTGATTTTTTTTATTACATAATGTAATGCAAAACTCTTAGTTAAGATAAGGTAACCTTTATTTTTAGTCAAGTTTTTAAGCATTTTTATTTTGTCTACAGAGAAATAACAATTTTTGATGATATTGTCAAGAGATACTATTTTCCGTTAATATTTGATTCCAACCGAATAAATACCTAATATCCCATCAATCAAAATAAATTCATTCAATATCGAATCATTAAATTTCAAATCAACATTTTTTCCGTTAAAGTCTCTTCTTCAAATTAAGGAATTTATTTTTTGAACTATTTGAGCCTTTGGAATAGCACCAATGATGGTTTCTTTCACCTGACCATTTTTAAATATCAATAGAGTGGGAATACTTCTTACTCCGTATTTTATTGATGCCTCCTGATTAGAATCAACATCAAGTTTGCCAACTTTTAATTTGCCCGAATATTCTTCGGCTAATTGTTCAACAACGGGAGCAATTATTTTGCAGGGACCGCACCAGACAGCCCAGAAATCTATTAACACAGGAAGGTCAGAATTAAGAACTTCTTTCTCAAAATTATCATCAGTAATTGTTAAAGGTTTCATTTTGTCCTCAAAAAAATTTTTAATATTTAATTTTAGCAGAAAATTATTGTCCGATATAATTTACTGCATCCTCACCACCATCAGCATTTATAATTCCGCCGGAAATCCATTCACCGCCTTCTTTGCAAAGAAGTGAAATAACTTTTGCAACATCTTCAGGAGTAGTTAGTCTTGCTCTGGGATTTTTTCGTAAAGCTATGCCTGACATTTCAGCGTTTCCGGGAATTTTTCTTAATGCGGGTGTATCCGTTACACCGGCCATAATTGCATTAACTGCAACATCCATTTTTCCTAATTCACCGGATAACTGACGAACATGAGATTCCAATGCTGCTTTAGCTGCAGAGACTGCTCCGTAATAAGGAATAGTTGAATGACTGCCGGAACTTGTCATTGCAAAAATTCTTGCTTTTTTAGCTAATAATTTTTTCACAACTACATCCTGAACCCAGTAAACAAGTGAGTGAGCCATTACGTCAAGAGTCATCTCCATCTGCGCTTTTGTAATTGCCTGTTCACCTTCCTTAGGAACGAATGGCTTTAGTGTTCCGAAGGCGAGAGAATGCATTAATACTTTAATAAGCGGCTGAGAGGAAAATTTATTGCTTAGCTCGTTCAGAACTTCTTCTCTTTTATGAGCATCGGCTGCGTTAATGTTGTAAAATAAAGCTTCAACTTTGTTCGATTTAATTTCATTAATAATTCTTTCAACATTTGGCCTAGTTGCCTGTCTGTCTAAATGCACACCGATAATGTTGAAACCGTCTTTTGCAAGTTTAAGTGCTGTTGCCTCACCAAATCCAGATGAAGCACCGAGAATCAGAGCCCAACATTTATTGTTCTCATTCCTTTCCATGAGAGGCATTATCCTTTTTTGTTTCTATAAATCGAGTGGCAATTATAAGAAATAAGACTAAGCGAAACAACATTATTCAATCGTTAAAAAAATACTTTTTATGTTTATATTCTTGAAATAGAAAACAGCTTACCGGAATTGACAAATTAATGAATGAATGATTGATTGACTGACTGATTGGGAATCATGAATCCAATCATCCTTTATCAATTCTCTTTTGATCCATTTGTTTTCAAGTTATTATCTGTCTGATAGCTGATTTGTAACTATCGTAGTTCTGTCATTTTGATTTCAAAACAATCGAATCTTCACCGATAAGTTTCGATATAGCCAGTAACAGATTATCGCTTAAATTTACCCGGTTATCTTTTAATGCAAATATTTTACTTTTTATTCCTTCTTCATTCAGTTGAAGAAAAACCGGAACGGAGCCGGAATGCTTACTAAGTATTGCTTTAATTTTTTTTATCGTTTCCTCGGTTATTTTTTCTTTATTAATTAAAAGTTTAAGACTTTCCGTTAAGGTATCTCTTACTTTTTCAAGCGGAATAATTTTTTTTACATGGGCTTTAACCGCATCACCGCTACTTTCAAGATCACCAAAAATAAAAACTGATTCTTCTTTTTTTAACAAATCACCATATTCAGCATAAGTTTTTGAGAACATTAAACATTCGCACGAACCTGTAAAATCATCAATTTTAAAGAATGCCATCGTTCTACCGGACTTATCAATCTTAGTTTTAATATCAGTGATAACTCCGCACACACGAATATCTGCCATATCCGTTACTTCTTCCGTTTCACCTATATGAATACTGGCAAAAGATTTATATTCAAGTTCATATTTTTGGAGCGGATGACCTGTTACATAAAATCCAATTACTTCTCTCTCTCGTGCTAAGATTTCTAATTCACTCCAAGGCTTCACTTCAGGAAGAACAGGTTCAGATATCTGAACTTCTTCTGAATCACCAAATAAACTGTTCTGTGAAAGCAATTTTGAATTCTGAGCTTTATGGCTGAAATCTAACGCAGCTTCAACAGCATCAAAAAGTTTTGCACGATTTTTATCTATAGAATCAAAAGCACCTGCAAGAACTAATCCTTCAAGAGTTTTTTTGTTAACTAAATGTGTATCAAGATTCAAACAAAAATCAAAAATGCTGATAAAATCTCTTCCAAGGGTTTGTCTTGTTCTTATCATTTCTTCAACTGCATTTATGCCAACATTTTTAATTGCCGACATTCCAAATCTGATCTGACCTTCTTCAGCATCAAAATAAACTGAAGGATTATTCACATCGGGTGGAAGAACTTTTATTTTCAGCTTACGACAATCTTCAAGAAACTTTGTTACTTTATCGGTGTTGCCAAATTCATTCTTAAGGTTTGCTGCAAGAAACTCTGCCGGGTAATACGCTTTAAGATATGCTGTTTGATATGCGATATAACTGTATGCAACTGCGTGGCTTTTGTTAAAGCCGTAGTTGGCAAATTTGAATATTGCATCAAAAATTTCTTTAGCAACTTTTTGAGGAATTCCTTTTTTAACAGAGCCATCAAGAAATTTTATTTTTTGTTCTTTCATTGCAAGAAGATCTTTCTTGCCCATTGCTCTTCTAAGTATATCGGCTTCGGCAAGACTCATTCCACCAACCTGGTTTGCAATTTGGATAACCTGTTCCTGGTAAACTATAATTCCATAAGTTTCCTTCAGTATAGTTTCAAGAATAGGGTGTTGATATTTAACCTTCTTTCGTCCGAATTTTCTTTCAATGAAATCATCGATGAATTCCATAGGACCGGGACGATAAAGAGCATTCATTGCTGCAAGGTCATTCAAACTGTTTGGCTGCAATCGTTTTAAGTACTCGCGCATCGGCGACGACTCAAACTGAAACACACCGGTTGTTTGCCCTTTTAAAAACAGCGCATAAGTTTTCTCATCATCGAAAGGAATGGAATCAATATCAATTATTACATTATGATTTTTTTTAATGAAGTCGAGCGTATCGCGAATAATTGTTAATGTTCTCAGCCCAAGGAAATCCATTTTAAGCAAACCGGAGCTTTCAATGTCTTTCATATTGAACTGAGTGACCAAATCATTCTGCGAAGTTGCATTTACAGCATTCGCCAGAGGAACATATTTACTTACATCATCGGGAGTAATAACAACACCAGCAGCGTGCTTTGAAGCATTTCGATTCATTCCTTCAAGCACTTTAGCATATTTTATCAAATCCTTAATTGATTCATCATCAGAGTTTTGTACCCATTGAAGTTCAGGAACTTCAGCAAGCGCCTGGTCTATGGTATAAACTTTACCAAACTTTGATGGAATATATTTAGTGATTTTATTTACTGTTGGAATTGGAACTTTAAGAACTCTTGCCACATCTCTTATAACTGCTTTCGATGAAAGCCTGTTAAATGTTATAATCTGACTAACGCAATCATTTCCATATTTTTCTCTTACATAATCAATTACTTCGCCTCGCTGATCATCTGCAAAATCAACATCAATATCAGGCATTGATTTTCTCGCAGGATTTAAAAACCTTTCAAACAGCAAAGCAAATTCAAGCGGATTTATATTTGTAATGCCCAAAGCATAAGCAACCAAACTTCCTGCAACGCTTCCTCTGCCGGGACCAACAGG
>JALHTS010000619.1 GCA_022865965.1 Ignavibacteriaceae bacterium | reverse complement strand
CTATCTTAGAATTGTTGTGCTTATGTACTTTAAATCATCCGATCAGGAATTGGCTTTAGAGAAAAGTGATACCGGTTTAGCTGCAGTAATGGTTTCACTGATAATTGTTATTATTTTAGGAATTCTTCCAGGTTCATTTATTCAGATGATTACTGAATTTCTATAATGATTAACATAAAGGTTTTATTGATTTATAGTTTGACTAACTTTTTAAAAATGGTTTGATTTAATATGATTCCTCTCTATACGACTTCTCAAATCAGAGAACTTGATAAGTATGCTATTCTTGATCTCGGTATTCCGGGACCTGTCTTAATGGAAAATGCTTCAATTGGCATTGTTGAAGCTATAAACGAAAAAATTAATCTCTTCAATAATCAAATAAAATTTGGATTAGTCTGCGGTAAAGGAAATAACGGTGGTGATGGTTATGCTGTTGCAAGGCATCTTTCAAATCTTGGACACACTGTCAAAATAATTTCTCTTGGTTCTGAAAGGGAGATGAGTGATGATTGCAGGTTGAATTATAATATTGTAAAAAAATTATCCGGGCGCAGAAAAAATATTTTTATTAAAAAGTTTTCTTCCAAAAAAGAATTGAAGTTTCTTTCCGACTGTCAGGTAATTATTGATGCAATGCTTGGTACGGGAGTTAGCGGAGCTTTGAAATCACCTTATAATGAAATAATTAATCATGTTAATTCTTTAAAAAAAATTCGTATTGCAATTGATATCCCTACAGGATTAAATGCCGATTCAGGTTATGGCGACAATATTTTTAATGCAGATATTAGCGTAACACTGGGTGAATACAAAAGAGGTTTGTTTTTTAATGATGGTGCTGAATTTTCCGGTGAAATAATCTTAAAAGAAATCGGGGTTGGAAGAGATTATTTAGAGAAATTACCGGTACAGGATTATTTAATTGAACCTGAAGATGTATTTGAAGCACTTCCCGTGAAAAGAAAATCTTTACATAAATATTCTGCCGGAAAAGTTTTTGTAATAGCTGGATCAGGAAAATTTCCCGGCGCTGCTGTATTAACATCTCTTGCCGCACTAAAGTCTGGTGCTGGTTCTGTAATACTTGCTTTCCCCGAATCATCAAGAAAATTAATTCAAAAAAATCTTACTGAAGTTGTTTTTGAATCTTATAAATCTGAAAAGAATGTCTTAACAAAACAAGCTGTAAAATCTTTTAGTGAAAAGATCAAATGGTCTGATGTTATTGCCATTGGTCCCGGTATTGATCGGGATAATGATACAGTTGAAGCTGTAAGACAAATATTAAGAATCCGAAAAAACAAAACAGTTATTTTGGATGCAGATGGTATTTATGCGATCGGTAATGGCAAGTATAAAAACTTTAATCTCAAAAATGTAGTTTTAACTCCGCATCTTGGTGAATTTTCTTATTTGATTGATATTCCAATTGAAAAAATTAAGGAAGATATTTTTAGTTATGGCAAAGCTTTTTCTATACAGACGGAAAGTTATTTAGTGCTTAAAGGTGCTCCAACAATAATTTTAACTCCTAATGGTGACGCACTTATCAATTCAACAGGAAATCCGGGTATGGCAAAATTCGGAACCGGCG
>JALHTS010000618.1 GCA_022865965.1 Ignavibacteriaceae bacterium | reverse complement strand
GTTGATCCGAAAATTGACATAAGTGTAAAAGTAAAAGAATATGATGATAAAATTAAAGATCTTAGAAAAAAACTTGATGAAAAAATAAAAGTACTGAAAGCAGGAATCTATGCCAGCAGTCCCGAAGAAGTAAAAGATCTTTCACGTAAGATTGTTGATGAAGAACTTAAGAGCAAATCATTAAGAGCAAGTATAACAGGATTGACTGCAATTGTAAATAAGTATGAAAAGCGATTTAATACTTTGCCTAAAACTTCTATTGATTTAGCAAGATTTCAAAGAAACAGAGAATCGACAGAAAAACTTTATATACTGCTGGAAGAAAAATACCAGGAAGCGCTGATTAACGAACAATCTCAACCCGGTAATGTACTGGTAATTGATAATGCCAGAGAACCTAATTTCCCAAGTAAACCAAACAGAATTCTGATAATTTTAGTTGGTACTATACTTGGATTTGGATTGGCCTTTGGTTACGTATTTATTAAAAATTATTTTGATGATACTGTAAAAACTCCTGAAGATGTCCAAAAAAATAATGTGAACGTACTAGCCTGGATTCCCGAGATAGAAGGTTTAGGTATAAACGGAACAAGCTCATCGGAATTTGTAATAGCCCGACTTCCCGATTCCATACCATCAGAAGCTTTTCGTGCATTAAGAACACGAATTAATTTTTCACGCCCTGATATATCATCATTAAAAACTATTCTTGTCACTTCACCTGCACCAAGAGAAGGTAAAACAACTGTTGCACTTAATCTTGCCGGAAGTTTTGCACAAACAAATAAAAAAACATTATTAGTCGATTGTGATCTTCGAAAACCAAGAGTCCATCAATTATTTGGAACGAAAAAAGCCCCGGGAATTATTGACTATTTGTTTAGCAGTGCTAAATTAGAGGATGTTTTAAGACAAACCGAGATAAAAAATTTAAGTTATATAACTTCGGGTACTATTCCACCCAATCCTGCTGAAATGCTTGCGTCACACCAGTTGGAGGAATTTTTTAATGAGATGAAGAAAATTTATGATATTATAATTATAGATTCACCTCCGGTTGTTGCAGTAACCGATAGTGAAATACTCTCCAGAAAAGTGGATGGTACTTTGCTGGTAGTTTCTTCTGAATTGACAGAAAATGATATGCTGAAACGTGCAGTAGAACTTTTGAAAAACGATAATGCTACACTGCTTGGTACTGTACTTAATAACTTCAGATATAAGTCAGGTTATGCTTCTTACTATAAATACTATTATTACTATGCACCTAAAGAAAGAGCGGAAGGTAGTTGACATTTAAAGATTACAAGATTTAAAGATTACAAGATTACAAGATTACAAGATTACAAGATTACAAGATTAAAAGATTACAAGATTAAAATATTGCAACGACAAAAAGACTCTCAAAAAGGCATACTTTAAACTGAAGAATAAAACTTTATTCAGAAGCGGATCTATAAAATTGTCATTCATTATCTTTTAGTTTTTCAGAACAACTGTAAACTTAACCTTACTCTAACTTGTAATCTTAATTATTAGAAATATGGAATATTCATTTTGACACGTAACTTTATTACATAAAATATTTCTCAAAGATTATTTATCATTACATTTAACTCTGAATCCATCATTTCATTATATCATCATACGGTACGAAGATTGTTGTTATTGTTACAAATTATTGATAAAAAATCATAAAATCTTATAATGAGATCTACTCAAAACATATTTCTTCTGATGATAATTGCTCTTTTTGTGATGCAATCCTATCTGGCAGCACAGCAAGATGAGGAACCGATTGTCTATTATCAGATGGAACCGCTTGATGACAGTCTGTTTATAAATATTCAGGAAATCC
>JALHTS010000617.1 GCA_022865965.1 Ignavibacteriaceae bacterium | reverse complement strand
TTTCAATAAAATTCTTCTTGATATTGGTGATGAACAATCAATTGAAGATGACCTTTCAACATTCAGTTCTCATCTGAAAAATCTTAAAAGTATTTTGGAGGAAGCAGACAATCAATCTTTAATACTTCTTGATGAAATTGGAACGGGTACAGATCCTTCTGAAGGGTCAGCACTAGCTGCGGCAATCCTAAAGAACCTTCTTGAGAAAGACTCTCTTGTTTTTGCATCTACTCATCATGGAAGTTTAAAACTTTTTGCTTACAGTTTAGATGGAATGCAAAATGCAGCCATGCAGTTTGATCACGACAGATTAACTCCGACTTACAAATTTGTGTTGGGAATTCCCGGATCAAGTTACGCTTTCGAAATTGCAAGCAGATTAGGATTTGAGGAATCATTACTCAATGATGCAAAAAATAACATCGAATCCGATAAACATAAACTCGAGGAATTCCTTTCAGATATTGAACTTAAGTCCAATAGTTTAAATAAAAAACTTGCAGAACTTGAGATTGAAAATACAAGATTGAAAGGATTATCAAACCTCTACAAAAACAGTTACGATAAACTTGAAAGTGAAAAAAAAGAAATATTAAAGAAAACCAAAGCAGACGCAGAAATTTATCTAAAGGAAATCAATAAGAAGATTGAAAAAGTAATAAAGGATATAAAAGAATCAGGTGCAGCTAAAGAAGTAACAAAGGAATCCAGGAAAGAAATTGAAAGTATAAAAGTTTCGGCTGAGAATATTATTCAACCGGATATTGATTCAATTGTTGAAAAATATAATTTTAGTATTGGAAGTTTTGCTGCAGTGAAGAATTCTTCAGCTTCCGGAAAAATTATTGAGCTAAATACAAATAAAAATAAGGCAACTTTATTAGTCGGCACTTTAAAAGTGCAGGTCAAATTATCTGATCTTGTTCCTTCAAAAGGTGTTAAAGAGAAAGAAATTCGTAATAATTATGATTATCTTATAACTACTGATTCGAGTTATCGATTGGATATTAGAGGAGATCGACCCGAAGAGGCAGAATATAAAGTAATCAAATTCATAGATGATGCTTATCAATCGAATTTAGGAAGAGTTGAAATTCTTCACGGTAAAGGCACAGGGGCATTAAAGAAAACAGTTAAAGATTTATTAAAAAATCACGATAAAGTTAAAGCATTTTATTTCGCCCCGCTTGATCAAGGAGGTGAGGGAATAACAATAGCTGAAATATCCTGAGGTATAATTGTTCAATAAAATTCTTATTGCTAACAGAGGAGAGATTGCCCTCAGAATTATAAGAGCCTGCAAAGATTTAGGAATTAAATCTGCGGCAATTTATTCTGAAGCTGACAAAAAATCTCTTCATACACGATTTGCCGATGAAGCTTATCTAATTGGACCCGCTCAATCTAATCAATCCTATCTCAATAAAGAAAAAATAATAAAATTAGCAAAAGAAATTGGCGCTGACGCTATTCATCCTGGTTACGGATTCTTTTCTGAAAATGCAGATTTTATAAAAGAAGTTGAAAAAAGTGGAATTACTTTTATCGGTCCATCATCTGATTCTGTTAAAATGATGGGAATTAAAACTGCAGCACGCCAACTAATGAAGAAAAATAATGTTCCGATTGTACCGGGAACAACAGAACCAATTACTTCTGTAAGTGACGGGAAAAAGATTGCTAAAGAAATTGGTTATCCAGTTCTATTGAAAGCTTCTGCAGGCGGCGGTGGAAAAGGAATGAGAAAAATTTCCGATGAAAGCGAATTTGAATCTGCTTTGGAATCAACCAAAAGGGAAGCGCTTAAAGCTTTTGCCGATGACTCAATTTACATTGAAAAATTTATAAAAAATCCGAAACACATTGAAGTTCAGGTAATTGCAGATAAACTTGGTAATTACAGACATTTATTCGAACGTGAATGCTCGATTCAAAGAAGGCATCAGAAAATAATTGAAGAAGCACCTTCAATATTTGTTGATGAATTAACAAGAAAAAAGATTACACAAGCTGCAATCAAAGCTGCAAAAGCTTGTGGTTACTTTAATGCCGGAACTATTGAATTTTTAATGGATAAGAAACAAAATTTTTATTTCCTCGAAATGAATACAAGACTTCAGGTTGAACATCCGGTAACTGAATTTATTTGCGGTGTTGATCTTGTGGCTGAACAAATCTCCATTGCTGCAGGAAATAAAATTTCTTTTCAACAGGATGATATAAAAATAAACGGCTTTGCTCTCGAATGCAGAATTTATGCCGAAGATTCTTTTAACGGATTTTTACCTTCTACTGGAGTAATTGAACACTATAATCAGCCCAGCGGTCCGGGTGTTAGAGTTGATTCAGGCTTTAGTTCGGGTTCAGAAATTTCTATGTATTATGATCCTATGATTGCAAAACTGGTTACCTGGGGCAATAATCGCACTGAAGCTTTAACTAAAATGAACAGAGCGCTTTCCGAATATTACATTTCGGGTCTAACGACAAATATTGAATTTCTTAAAATTATAATTAATCATGCTGATTTTATTGCAGGAAACTATGATATAAACTTCATAGATAAAAACCTCTCAAATATTTTATCTACAATTCCTGATAATGGAGAATACAATAATGAGGAAGCAGCCGCTATTCTTGCAGCACTAATAAAGTTTGATCATTCTTCAAACGGATTTAAAGCCGTAAAACGAAGCGATAACAAATGGGGAGAATTACTTTATGAGTGAGTTTATAATTACAGTAAATAACAAAAAGAGACAGATAAAAATAATTGATGATGAGACTTGTATTATAGATGGTAAAAAGACTAATTTTGACTTATCCAAATTATCCAATGGAACAAGTGTTCTGAAAATTGATAATAAGGTTTATGAAGTATCAGCACAAAAATCTGAGGGAGAGATATTTAATCTGTTTATTGACGGTAAGTTATTTGAAACAATAAGCAGAACTGCATTACAGGAAAAAGCATCAAATCTTCTTGAAAAAGCAGAAGCATTATACGCGCATAAAGTTATTGTTAAAGCTCCAATGCCGGGAATGATTCTGAAAGTAAAAAAGAAATCCGGGGAACAGGTTGAAAAAGGAGATTCAGTCATTATTCTTGAAGCAATGAAAATGGAGAACGAAATTAAAGCTCCTTCTTCAGGAACAATTACTGAACTGAAAGTTACAGAGGGCAATGCTGTTGAAAAAAATTCTTTTTTATTTTCGATCGAATAATTCTAAATTAACTTTATCAATAACATTTACTGAGGAGGTAAATTGAAACGTTTACTACTTACCATTTCGGTCGTGTTTATTGCTTACTCACTTCAGCTTTATGCAGGAGGGTTTCAGCAAAACCAACACGGCGCAAGAGCGAAAGCTTTAGGTGGAGCATTTACAGCTCTGGCAAATGATCCTTCCGCTATTTACTGGAACGGTGCAGGTTTAACCCAGTTTTCAGGAACAAGACTGATGCTTGGTACTCATATTTTAGCACCTGCTTCTACTTTCCGCGGTGTAGCTCCCTCAACAACAAATTACGATATGGAAAGTCAGATCTTCACACCGACTCATCTATTCGTTTCCCATACGCTTGATAATGGATGGGCGTTTGGTCTTGGTTTTACACAGCCCTTCGGTTCGGGAACTAAATGGGGTGAGGATTGGGTAGGTAAATACATTGCCACCGAAACAAAACTGCAGACTTTCGTTTTTCTTCCAACAGTAGCCTATGAGTTTTATAAAGGGTATTCTGTCAGTGCTACCTTAGTTTACAGCTTTGCAAACGTATTAATTGAAAGAATGATTACTCAATTTCCTTTTGAAGGTGATGCTAAAATATCCCTTGATGGAGATGCAGGTTCGGCATTCGGATATAATTTTGGATTGATGGGAAAACCGTTGGATTGGCTTACTTTTGGTTTTTCATTAAGAAGTGAAGTTGAATATAATTTTGAGGGAACTGCTACAACGACCGGATCAGAAGTATTAGCTGCCAATTTTCCTAAGGGTGATATTACTGCAACTCTGGTAACCCCGATGAATATTACCGGAGGCATTGCAGCAGTTATTACAGATCAAATAATACTTAGTATGGATTATCAATGGGTTGGCTGGTCAAGCTATGATGTATTAGCTGTAGAATTTGCTGATTTTGATGACGTTTCCAGTCCTCGCGAATATAAAGATTCTTACATTTTAAGATTTGGTGCTCAATATCAGTACAATGAAAATTTTGCTTTACTTGGTGGTGTTTATTTTGATAAAATGCCTGTTGAAACAGAGCTTTTAAATCCTTCACTTCCGGATTCTGACAGACTTGGTTTCAGTTTTGGTGTAAATGCCCAAATAACAGAACATTTCTCTCTTACCGGTTCATATATGTTCTTAAGAGGCGAACAAACTACTGTGTCAGATTCCAAAGTAAATTATTATCCTATTACAGGAAGTGAAGCAATGTTTAATGGAACTTATAATTCTAAAGCAAATATTTTCTCATTGAGTTTACAATACGATTTTTAATAAGGAGAACTAATTAAATGAAAAAGATTTTATATCTATTAGCTTTTGCAGTCCTTGCATTCGTATTTCTCAATGGCTGTGAAGATAGAAGTGATATTACTGGTGTTG
>JALHTS010000616.1 GCA_022865965.1 Ignavibacteriaceae bacterium | reverse complement strand
TGATTAAGAATTATATACTCATCACTCTCTGCTTCTAATTCATGACATTTATCATAAATTTCTTTCACATTACTTTCACAACCGTAAGTGGCAAAAACTTCAGCACCTATTTCCCTCAGCCAGTCAAATCTTTCTTTACTCATTTCCTCTGGTAGAATAGCAACTGCGTGAACACCAAGCAACGCTGAATTAAAAGCCCCTCCCCGACAATAATTGCCAGTAGACGGCCAAACTGCTTTATGATACTCCGGATTCATTTTCCCGGTAACCAAATATGGAGCTAAGCATCCGTAAGTTGCACCGACTTTATGAGCACCGGTTGGAAAATATTTACCAACTAAACCAACAATTCGGGCTTTTACACCACTTATTTGTTGAGGGATTTCAAGATAATTTATTTCACCTATTTCTCCATTTACAGGATTGTTACACCAATTAATTCTGAAAAGATTTAGCGGATGAAGGTCGTTCAAATCAATATGTTTTAATTTCTGTTGAACTGACTTTGAAATCGAATGTGGATTCTTAAGTTCTGAAAAAGTTGGTAGCAGGATTTGCTTTTCTCTGCAGCGTTTGATGGTTTTATCCAAATTATCTGAATTCTGAATATCCCAATTCCAATCAAACATATATTCTCCAATCAATAAAAGAGGTTAAAATTAATTAATTCGTTTTTACAAATATACTACTCATAAAAATTAGTTATAGAGGTCAAATATTTTCGTTCGATTCTCTACCAAGTATATTATAAATCTAAAAACTGAATTTCTGTTAAGTCGCTCTTGTACTTTGAAATAAATTCATTAACGAGATAATCTCTTATTATAATAATAATATTTGCTTTAGAGTTTTCAGCTTTCTCATTAATAATTTTTGAGATGGCAGGTTCTAAGCCATTCCCTATTAATTCGAGTTTGCCAAACTCATCAATAACCAGCCATTCTAAATCTTCCCTATAAGCATATAGTAATTTTTCTTGCGCCCAGCTGAATACATTTTTGTCAAATTTATATTTCCCAACTTCGACTTCGTTTTCCGCGGTCACCTTCCCGGAAATTTCAAGCTGTCTGTTTTCACCAGATGAGATATGTTGCAAAAAACGTTTTCCATTAATCACAGGCTGTAATATTCCATCAACTTTTTGTTTGCCATTGATCCATTTTATTAAGCTTGTAGTTTTCCTACTTTTGATTGAGCCGGAAAGTATATAAATCCTCTTCATTCGTAATTGATATTAGTGAAAAGAAGAGTGGCAAATGTTGTAAACAGAAACAATTTATATTTTTTGAATCCTGTTGAATTCGCATGCAGAGACCAGGTATTAATAATAACCTTCTTAAATAAAGGTATTGATTTTATTATTTCTTCAACTTCTTCAGCGTAAACGTTCTGATATTTATTAAAATATTTTTTTACGTATTTCAGTAATAAAGGAGAAATAAAAGCATACCAAATAAATGTAACTATTAAAGCCCGGAGAAGCATCAGGATAATATCCATAGCCTGATTGGAGCCAAGATTCGGTGTGAGATAAGAAATTACAATCAAACCTATCAAAACAATTAATATGACTATTTTATTTTTTTGTTTTTTAGCCAACCATTTTTTATCGCCCGCTTGACTATTCTGTTCAACAGTAAGTTTATTACCCACTACTTGCTGAAGTGTTAAATCATTTGATAATGAATTATGAAGCCATTGAGGTATCCTTCCAGCTAAGATTCCGATGAACAATCCCGCTAATAAATGTATAAAGACATATGCAGAAGCTATAATGATACTGTAATTAATGTACATTGAACTGTCTTGAATAGTAAAAAACTGCGCTAATATATAATTCGTATAAACGTTTATTGAGTCCCAAAAAGTATTACCGAAGACAATTGTATAAATAACTAATTTTTGTATTGAGAAATAAACTAGAGTAGTTACACTAAGTAAAACTACTTTGAGAGTAAAATATTTTCTGTTTTGGAAAATAATTTGTCCTAAAAATCCCTGAAGAAATACTGCAAAATATGCTGCTGGAGGTGAATGAGGACTTACAATTCCCTTTACTATAAGAACAATTAAAGTAGCTTTTAATATGGATTTTTTTTTATCTGAAAACTGTGCTATTAAAGTAATAAAAATAATTGCTGCACCGCCGACAATAATCCCCGTCAATGGAATGTGAAGCGCATGCAAGAATCCACCAAGAGCTGCTTCACTAAGCGCCCACAATGCAGTTATTCGGCTTACTGCAATTGATTTGGTTTCTTCATTTATTTTCAAGCGATATTCATCTTCTTATAAATTTGTAACTCAAAGTTATGATAAACGCCTTACTAATAAAACTAGTGGAATTCCAGAAAGAAAAACGGTTCGGACAGGAGTCCGAACCCTACATTTTAATTCATAAATAAAATCATTTTTTCCCTATCATTACAAATTTCCATCACTATACCATATATTTGAAAACAGAAATGATTCATTCTTAAAATTAGGAACCAAAATGAAAAAAATATTCATCATACTTTTTCTTGTTTTACCAATACAAATTTCACTAACACAACATCTTCAAACAAAAGACGAAATAAAACCTGATTGGGAAGATGGTTTTCCTGAAGGATGCACTACCATTACTGTTGGTAAACATGCAAGTTATGATGGAAGCGTAATGACTTCTCACACTGATGATAGTCACAGGACAAGAAGTGAATTTGACATAATGCCGCCAATGACATTCGAACAAAACTCAAAGGTAATGTTGTATAAGCGTGTTCCGGATAATTCAAAGAAAATGCCTGCATATAAATTTGAACCGACCGGAGAAATTCCACAAGTTGAGTCAACTTACGGTTATATAAATACTGCTTATCCTTGTATGAACACAGAACAGCTTGCAATTGGTGAATCGACTTTTGGCGGAAGAGAAGAATTAAAATCAGATAAGGGATTAATTGACTGCACACAATTAGTAAGACTCATGGCTGAACGAACAAAAACAGCTCGCGAAGCAATTAAAATGGCCGGAGAACTTTTGGAAAGATATGGATATAATGATGACGGTGAATGTTTGACAATCGCTGATCCAAATGAGGTATGGATGTTCGAAGTGGTCGGTCCGGGTAAGGATAAGGTTGGGGCAGTCTGGGTTGCGCAACGTGTTCCTGATAATCACATTTCAGTAAATGCTAATGGAAGCAGAATAAGACATATTGATACGAGTAATTCAGATTATTTTATGTATTCTAAAAATGTTTTTGCTGTTGCAATAGAAAACGGCTGGTGGAATCATGAACAAGGTGATTTTGAATTTTGTTATGCCTATGCAGATAGAAATTCATTTGCTGCAAGAAGAAGAGAATGGCGTGTATTTGATTTAGCAGCACCATCATTAAAACTTGATCCTAATGCAGAAAATTATCCTTTTTCTGTTAAACCGGATAAGTCAATTACATTAGAAAAAATGGTAGAAATTTTTTCTGATTTCTACGAAGGAACGGATTTTAATTTTGTAAAAGATTTGACAGTAGCAGATGACAGCGGAAGAGTTATTATATCTCCATTAGCAAATCCGTTTATGCCGTATGATATGAACAAACTCTTTCGAATCAATGGAGGTTGGGGTTGGAGAGGAGAAAGAACAATAGCACGTTGGTACACGATGTACGCAACAATTATTCAATGCAGAAGTTGGCTGCCTAATGAAATCGGTGGAGTTGTTTGGCTGGCATGGGATAATGTTGCATCATCAATTTACACTCCTCTATACAGCAGTATAACAAGAGTCCCGGAAAGTTGTTCAACTCCCGGCAGAGAAAATGGTTATACAAAAAAATCTGCCTGGTGGGCTTTTAATGTGTTAGGAACTTTAGCGGCTCAGCGCTGGGGCGATATGCGACATGATGTTCGTGCAGTATGGGATCCGTGGCAGGCAGAGTTGTTCGCAAATCAAAGGTCATTTGAAGAAGAAGTATTACAATTATTAAAATCTGATAGAAAAAGAGGAATGGAACATTTAACTAAATATTCTTATGAATGGCAGAAAAAAGTTTTTGAAAGAGCGTGGGAATTAACAGAAGAGTTATGGACTAAATACGATGAACTATTTTAATATCTCAAATTAAGAAAGAAGTCATTCCGGCGAATGAAATGAGTCCGGAATCTTTGAGTTTAGAGTATATTTCAGATTCTGGACAAGCCCTAATCTAACTTCCTAAGCTTGATTGAATCTTTAGAAATTATGTTTAGCATATTTATTAACTCGACTAACCTTTCACCATATATCAAATTTATCTTTTGATTAAGATTTGTTTCGGTTTTCTTAATTGTTCCATTAGAGATGACAAAAAGTCTTTCGAATCTAGTTTTATTGGGTACTCTTTCCAGAATGTCTTGCCAATCTTTTGCAGATACATTTTTAGCCAAAATACATTTTGCACGAAATTCAACTGTGCTCCTGAGTTTTCCGGTTCTTCCCAAAATATAGAATGCGGGCTCATCCTGTAATTCAATAACTTCAATATCGCGATAACCGAGACGCATAAACATTCTTTTCATCAGATCTATGAAATCATCTACTGAAATTTTTGCAAGACTAGTTCTAATAAAATTAACATTTTCAGATCCATCCGGAATATTCATCGACAATTCAAAAATATTCTGCCAGTCATACTCACTTATAAGTTCTGCAAGTGACTCTCCACTTAGTTCACTAAAAGCCTCTTTGTTATTAAGTCCCTTCCTTTCAAGAACTTCATTAATTACCTCATCAAATGAATTTGCCATAAAGTAATTATAAAAAACAATCTGCTGTCCATTATAATTTCCCAAACCAAGTTCTTCTTCCATTTGCCAGAATGATGAAGGATTCCACCATTGGTCGAAATTAATAATGTAATTTATTTTATTAAGGTTAACTTTAAGTCTTGCCGGTTTAAGGTTTGTCATAAAGATCGGATAATCATCACGGGTATTAAATAAATTTAAAGCTCTCTTTAAATCTTCAGGTGACGATCCGTTCTGAACACTAAGATATTGAAGCTTATTTTTTTCTAGAATTTTTTCGAGACGTTTCAATCCGAGATTATCGTATTGAGTAAACAATAATGTTTTTCTGTTATTAGCAGAAGTTATCTTTAATTGATCAAGTAAAAATTTACTTTTGGGGCTTTCAAAATTTGCTGCAGAAAAGTTTTCGATTTGTTTTAATTTATGAATCAGCGAAAATAAAGTAGAATGAAATTTAAATGGATTGAGGCTTTCAATTACTTGCTTTAGTTCGTCTCTATTTGCATCGATCAATTGATTTAACTCTTCAACCTGTTCAGGTTCCGGTTCAAACCATATATCTTCATATTTGATTGATGGCAGCTTTTCAGCTAACTCTTTGTAAGTGCGGATAAAATATTTCCAGTTATTTCCCTCAGGAAGATAATGGTCTTTGAAGTAATCATTAAATTTATCTTTGTCTACCTTGCCCGTTAATAACCAAAAATGGTCGGGATAAAAATGCTTGAAAAGATTTTCTATCTCTTTATCGGAATTAAATGAATTAGTAAACTCATCGATTACTAAAAGATCGTATCCTTTATCAGAAGATGTAGTTTTAAGAAGATTTTGTAATTCATCATTATTATCGTATGAAATAATTGTAATAGCGCTTTGTTTATTCTTTTTAGACTTCGATGCTGAAGATATTACATTGAGGGAAATTTCAGGTGCATATTCAACAAGCCTTCCCAAAAAACCTTCCTGCAGCCGGAATTTTTTTGAGTGTTCAATACTACCAAGCTGTGTATTTTTTATTATGATAAGCGCCGATTTGATTTGTGCAGTACTAAATAAAAATTTAATTGCACCAACAGCCTGTAGCTGTTTATCGCTGCCCGGTTCTTCTGCCATTATCACGAAATTATTATCAACAAGAAATTTTGCACCTTCTTCCTGATACGGAAGTAAACTAGGTATAACTTTTCTTGTTTTTTCCCATGTCGCTTTAACATTGCCTACTAAAATGTGCTTGAAAAGTTTACGATCCATTAACGAAGTTGATCGATCTTCAAGAGGATTATAAACTTTAGTAGCCGATGCATCAGTCTGCGTAAATCTTAAAACTTTTGTTGCAGTTTTTCTAAAGTTCATCTTGGGAGATTTTGAAATGGCAATACGAAACTCTTTGGAAACTTTAACTTCACTGATCTTTGAAGGCTGAATTCTTTCTGGTTTATAAGAAATGACGTGAGTAGAAAGATCATCTATTCCGGGTATCATAAATCTTTTTACTTCCGGAAAAGGTAATTCACTTATATCAGTTATATATTCGGTCAGGTCAATTAAATTTTCTTTACTAAGAAAATTTTTATTGAACAATTCTATCTCATAAACTTCGGGCACAAGTTCAGTAAGTTTATTTTCAATGGCAGGAGATTTAACCAGCAAATCTATTTGTTTAATTTCGGTTTCCGAAAATCTGAGCTTAAATTGTTTAGCGGAGCCTTGAGAAATCGTGAAATTGTAAGGTGTGATCTGAGTAATAATTTCAATTAGAAAATTCTTTCTTACTGTTTCCTCATCAGATTGTAAAAGTTTATTACTGAAAGAAATATTTTGTGGTTTTGGAATTGTAAAAAAAACAAGAGCAGCTTTTGTTTTTTTTAATACAAGATTTTCAACCGCGAAAAAAATTTTTCCCGGAGGAAAAGGAAATTTTAATTTTTTAGGTTTTGGTACATCCAGCTTACCTATCTTTATTTCCTTGGGAAAATACGCAACATAAAATTCACCTATTTCAATAT
>JALHTS010000615.1 GCA_022865965.1 Ignavibacteriaceae bacterium | reverse complement strand
TTGCATTAATGAAATAATAGGTGGATTTAATGTTCACTGTTACAAAATTTAATAAGATAATAGTTTCATCAATAACTGTTTTTATCTTTCTGGTAGGGACCATTGTTTATGCCGGAACCACAGGAAAAATTGCAGGTAAAACAACTGATAAAAGCACAGGCGAAGCACTGATAGGAGCTAATATATTAATTGTTGGCACTACAATAGGGGCGTCTTCAGATATAGATGGGAATTATTTTATACTAAATATTCCACCCGGGGAATATGAAGTAAAAGCTTCAATGATTGGCTATTCTTCATTTACCTTTCAGAAGATCAGAGTATCGGTAGATCAGACTACAAAAATTGATTTTGAATTAAATCCGGGATCAATTGAATTCGCCGATGTAATCGTTACTGCTGAGAAACCTATGGTGAGAAAAGATCTCACATCTACAGAAGAGACAATAAGTGGTGATTACATTTCAATGCTTCCTCTTGAAGATGTTTTTGCAGTAGTAAATTTACAGGCAGGCGTTGTTGATGGACATTTTAGAGGCGGCAGAGGCAATGAAGTAAAATATCTAATCGATGGTGTTCCCGTAAATGATGTATACTCTGGTCAATCATCCATATCAGCAGAGGTAAATAGTATTGAAGAAATTCAAGTACTTACAGGCACATTTAATGCCGAATATGGAGAGGCGCTTTCAGGCGTCGTCAATCAGGTGACAAAAATTGCAGGTGATAAATTAGATGGAAATATCTCCGTCTATTCTGGTGATTATGTCAGTTCGCATGAGGATATTTTTACAAATATAGATCATATCAGCCCTACTAATATTTATAACATACAGGGAAATATTAGCGGCCCTGTGCCAGGCTTGGAAAATTTCGTAAAGTTCTTTTTTTCCGGCCGATATATTTACCATGAGGGCTCAATTTACGGACAAAGAATTTTCAATCCCTCAGATTCTTCCAACTTTTCTGCCAACGACCCTGCAGATTGGTACATTGGAGCTACAGGTGACGGTGACTATATACCTATGAATTTTAATCGAAGATTATCCTTACAAGGTAAATTAGCTTTTAATGTTGGCGGTGGGAAAGGTATTGTACTATCCGGTCTTTATCAGGATAATAAATACAGAGATTATGATCATAATTATAAACTTAATCCGGATGGCGATTATAAAAAGTTTCAGAAGAGGTATTTAGGTATTGCAAGCTATACGTTATTGTTGAGTAATTCAGCATTTATAGATTTTTCCGCTTCTGGTCTCAGGTCAGAATTTAAACAATATGCGTACGAAGATCCATTCAGCTCGACAGTTACATACGACGATGCAGGAGTGATTGTGTATGAAGGGCCTAGCTATGTGAATCCAGATAGATTGAGCGATGCGGGAGCAAACTCATTTCTGACTGGTGGTACACAAAATTGGCATTTTAATCATACAACAACAAGCTTTACTGGAAAATCAGATTTTACCTGGCAGATTGATAATATAAACCAAATTAAAACAGGAATTGATTATACATATCATAATCTTGAATACAAAGATTTCCAAGTTGTCATTGCTCCGCCAGACTTTGAACCAATGATACCAGCACCGGGAGCCTTTAATTTTAACACATATCAAGCCAATCCTTATCAGTTCGCATATTACATTCAGGATAAAGTAGAGATCGATTATTTAATTGTAAATGTAGGTCTAAGGTTTGACTATTTTGAGCCAGATGGCACATATTTAAAAGATCCTAATAAAATTCATCTTTTAGATGAACTTCAACCTCCGTTTCCGGACTCATTGTTAATAAGGGCTAAATCTAAGTATCAAATTAGCCCGCGCATAGGGTTGTCTTATCCTATATCTGATAAGGGTGCAGTTCATATTTCATATGGTCACTTTTTCCAGATACCTCCATTCGAAAATTTATACCGTAATCCTAATTTCAGAATACCACTAACAGGTAACTTTCCTGAGAATATAGGCAACACTATTG
>JALHTS010000614.1 GCA_022865965.1 Ignavibacteriaceae bacterium | reverse complement strand
GTTTGGTTCTATTACTGGTTCATTGCATTGTACAAAAAATATTGCAATGAGAGAAATGAAAAGAAGAACAGAAAGAGTTAATAGTTTTTTCATAGCGAACCTCCAAAAAATATTGAATGTATTTAGTGTTGCAGCGAAATTCGATTGGCTTAATTGTTATTAATATACAGAATCCATAGCATAAAGCAATATGGATTTTTTGGGAAATAACAGAACTTTAAAATACTCTTCCTCAAAAGGAGGCTACTCATAATAAAATTTTAATACCTGAGACAGACAGAAAAGTTTACGCTAATTAGGTGGAATTTAGTTGGAAAGATAAATAATAATTGGGCGAACCATCGGTTCGCCCTTACTTATTCTGGGCGACCCGATGGGTCGCCCGTATAAATTTATGACTTTTAATGTATCATAAATTTTAGCTGAGGCAAACAACAAGCCTCTTCAAGTAAAGAATAATTTTAAAATTATTTCAATTACTTTTTAGGAACTACTACAATATCTACGTAAGTAAGATTGTTACCTGCATCAACAACAGGAAATGCAACTTGATCTGTTGGTGCTGGTCCAATAACTGCATTACTTAGATTAACTTCTACTGAACCAGGTAAGTAATAGGTTATACGGTAGTTACCTTCTACTTTGGGTTTCCAACCTCCTGATGAAGCACCAAATATTAACTTACCGCCAACATTTAGTTCAACACCAAAACTAACAGCAACGGGAACATCAGCGCCATCCCAAGAACTGCCATTCCAAACTGTTGGTGCAGTAGTATATTTTTGAATAACAAGTTTTGCTTTATCAGAAGCTATTGTAGCCAAATAACCGTCGTAAGTTACAGTATTGGTTCCCTGAATTTCATCAGGACTGCTAGGGTTAGCAAGTAAAGCCATTGTATAAGCAGTCATTGGAGTTAAGAGCTCTTTGTAAAGAGTAACTTCTAATCGGAATGGTTGACCAACTTTAGGACTAAAAGATTCTATATTATCGCCCCAGTCAATAAAAGAAACGTCCTCGAGTGCGGTCAATTCAGTATACTGAGCCTGCCATACATTTTCGTCTACTTTTTGGGCATACCAGGGGCCATTCGCAGCTAACCAAGCTATTTCTTCAGCAGTTAAACCTGTATACGGTCCCGTATATGCTACACCCCACAATGTTTCATCTATTGGAGTTAGAGTATACCCATCTGCAAGAAGTGCCGGAAAGGAAAGATGGTTTAAAACAACTTCTACTCCGCCCCCTTTATTTAAAGAAAGAACCATATCCTGATCGGTTGGTTCTATTACAGGCTCATTGCATTGAACAAATAATATCGCAACGAGCGGAATGAAAAGAAAAGTAAAGAGAGCAAAGAATTTTTTCATAGAGGACCTCCTAAAATGAATGAAATTATGATTAAGCATAACAGCCATTATTGACTGTATCGAGGTTTAATACCAGACAAAATGTATACCATAAACCAATATGGGTTTTTCGAAAAAAAAATAAACTTTTTAATTTGCCCTGTCTCAAAAGGAGGCTATCATAATAAAATTTTAATACTTGAGACAGATAGAAAATCTTACGCTAAACAGTCGGGGCGATTCGTTGAATCGCCCTTGTTGTTGTATCTTCTTTTGGGCGAACCGCTGGTTCGCCCGTACATTTAATAATAATCGTCAAACTCCCATTTTAATGGATTCAATTCAATATATTGTCTTATGTTGAACAAATCCTTTTCATTCCGGATAATATGCTCATAATAATTTCGCTGCCATTGAAAATTTTCCAAACCGGAAGCTCTTATTCTTTTTGTAACAACTGATTTGAATTGACCAATAATTGCTCCAAGCGAATTTGCTTTTAATTCTACTTTTGGCGTTGGCACTCGATGGGTCGCCCCTGCCGTTGATTCAATTATTATTATACCGTGAAAATGATTTGGCATAATCACATAATAATCCAAATCAATATTCTCTCTTAACTGTTTTGTTTTTGACCATTCTTCCTCTACAATTCTTCCATATTTATTCAGAAGCATTTTACCATTTTTTATTTCGCCTAAATAATGCTGCTTATCTTTCGTGCAAATCGTTATGTAATACCAGTTTGGATTTGTATAATCATATTTTTTTATCCGGATTGATTTTCTATGATGCAATTTTGGATTATACATTTTATTCTCCGCTATTTTTAATAAATCGTCCTTTTATCTTAATCATTATTGGGGCGACCCAGCGGGTCGCCCCTACGTTTATATATTTTGTTGGGGCGATTCGTTGAATCGCCCTTATTATTGCGTCTTCTTTTGGGCGAATCGATGGTTCGCCCGCACATTTATATTTTATTGGGGCGATTCGTTGAATTGCCCTGCTTGTTATTTTATTGTTCTTTTGGGCGGCCTAACAGGTCGCCCCTACAATTATATAAATTTATAATTATATTTACTTTTGACGAACATAATTGGATTTCAAATCACAACTTAAATTAAGTGCTGATCAGAAGATGCTTAAAAACAATAATTCAAATTATTTTCAAAATTTAAAGAAAAGATCTGCATCAAAGATTTTTATTATCTATTTAATAATCGGCAGCCTATGGGTTCTTTTCACCGATGCGATGCTGTATTGGCTTTACCCCAACCATACTATGCATCATATACTGCAAACACCCAAGGGCTGGTTTTCCATTTTAATAACCGGCGTAATTCTTTACTTTCTGATAAAAAGAGAAAAT
>JALHTS010000613.1 GCA_022865965.1 Ignavibacteriaceae bacterium | reverse complement strand
GGCATAGCATAATAGTTTACATTCTTTTGACAATTTCATGACAACTAATAATTGGGATATTTTGAGATTGTAACCAGCAATTTCAAAACAAATTTAAAAGGTGATGTCATGAAAAAAATTAACATTTTCATTTCGATTCTTTTATTAGCAATTCTTCCGTACACGGCTTTTTCTCAACAAACTGTTACAATTCTGCATCTTAACGACACTCATTCAACTCTTGCTCCATTGGGACCACGAAATGCAAGTCTTGAAGGATCACAAGGAGGTGTTGCCAGGGCTGCATCAATAATAGGTCTGACCAAAATGATGGAACCGAATGTTTTAACTCTTCACGCCGGTGATATTTTTATTGGCGATTTATTCTTTAATAAATATTTCGGCGCTGCTGAATTAAGTTTGATGAAAGAAATTGGATTTGATGCTATGACAGTTGGAAATCACGAGTTTGATTTAACACCGGAAGCATTACTTGGAAGCTTAGCTGAATCATTCGATCCCGGTGAGGGATTTCCGTTGCTTAGCGCTAATGCAGATTTATCAGCATTAACCTCTCCGCCGCTTTCAAATCTGTATTACTATATTTTTCCAAACACTGTTAAGGATTTCGGTACGGTCAAAGTTGGAATTTTTGGCTTAACCACTCCGGCGGCAATGCTTCTTTCACAGCCATCGCCAATTGTTATATCAGAAGATATAATAAACATTGCAGTTAATCAGATAACAGATTTAACAACTCAGGGTTGTGATGTAATTATTTTATTATCTCATCTTGGTGTTGATTTGGATAAGCTGATTGCTGAAAATATTCCCGGAATAGATATAATAATTGGTGGCCACGATCATTATAAATACGAAGCACCATTACCGATTCCAAATCCTGGTGGTGGAACTACATGGGTTGCTCAGGCGGGATCGAATTATATGTATATCGGTAAGATGAAATTAGATATTGATACTGATGGAAAAGTAGCTCTCTCTGATTATGCTCTTATTCCACTTGATGAGAATGTACTGGAAGAACCGACAGTTAAGGCAATGGTTGACGGAATGATTAGTGATATTGAGACTTTTTACGATACTCCTTTCTTTACACAACCATTTGGCTATGCAAATGCTTTTCATGAAGAAGAAGCAACTGATCTATTACGTTTAGGTGCGCATGATACACCAATTGGTAATCTTGCAGCAGATGCATTTAAAAATTTAACCGGTACCCAAATAGCGATTCATGCCGGCGGATCAACTGCTTTACCGATATGGGAGGGTACATTCAATATGGCCGATATATTCAGAGTTAACGGATACGGTTTCAACACTGTAAATACATTGGGATTTCAACTAGCCACATTTAAGATGACTGGTGAAGCGCTTTGGATGGGATTAGAATTCGGATTGAGTGAAATAGAAAAAAATGATGAATTCTTTATTCAGGTTTCCGGACTTGAGTATAAATATGATGCTACAAAACCTGTCTGGGAAAGGGTCGTTTCTGTAACTGTAAATGGAAATATCATTAATCCTAATGCAAAATATTCTGTTACTGCTAGTGAATTGGTTTTAACTCTTCTGAACTATTTAGGAATACCATATTCTAATCCAAATATTTTAGTCGGTGTTACAGAATTTGAAGCATTAGCCGCTTATGTGCTGACTTTAAATAATTTTCTCCATCCAAAAGAAATTGGAAGAGTAGTGAATGTTGGAAGTGGTGAAGCAGCAAATCATATAAATATAAACGGGTATTTTAATTCCGATGCGGGTTATTATTTGCCTGATTTATCAACGAGTGGACAATTCAGTTTAAACATTAATATTAAAGAAAAGTATCCAAATGTATTTCAAGCTGATAATGTCCAGATGAAATTTCCCGAAGCAAACTTAGTATTCAATGGATCTGAAGTTGAATATCTTTTAGTTGATCAGAATTTCATAACAATTCGCGGTAAGGGAAAAATAATAGGAGATGGGGATTATGAATATTTAATCACTGCTTACGATGGTGGTGTAATCCCAAACGATGATAAAATAAAAGTAGCTCTCTGGGAAAAAAGTAACGAAGAAATAATATATAGCAATCCTGTATTAACATCATTGAATGAAGGTGCAATTGTAGTTCATAAATCAGTCTTCGCAAAAAATGGAACGGAATCATTACAACCAGAGGTCTATATACTGGAGCAAAATTATCCAAATCCCTTCAATCCAACCACAAAAATAAGTTTCAGTATTCCTGAAGCAGGACTAGTCCAGCTTAAAGTTTACAATTTGCTTGGAGAAGAAGTTGCTACTCTTGTGAGTGAAGAAAAATTACCCGGAAGATATGAAGTTGTATTCGATGCAAATAATCTTTCATCGGGAGTATATCTGTATACAATTAAAGCAGGAAATTTTGCTGAAAGTAAGAAGATGATAATAATGAAATAGTATCAAATGATAGAATTTTAGTGAATGATATTTAACCCCGGTTTACAAGCCGGGGTGCTTAAATGCCAAACTGTATAAAGTCTGATTTATTTTTTACAATTCCATGACAACCTGTTCGCATTAAGAATTTATTATTACAGTAGAAATTATGAGAGGTTATGATGAAAACTAAAATTGTATTTATATCTTTTATTCTGATTATGCTTAGCGGGAATGCTCAGGTAAGAGAAGTAGGCATCAGACAATACTATAAGCAGGGAGATATTGAATTAAGTTTCTTTTCAAATTTAGGCAAGGTAATAAGAACCGTTACTACATCTTCCTCATATCATGAGGAATACATTTATGAAAATAATTATTTGCATTTTTTCATAGGTGCAACTGTAGGATACTATATCATAGACGGACTCTCTATTGAACCGGAAGTGGACTTTATTACTATTATTGGATCAGATCCTTCATACGCCATAATCGGAAATCTATGTTATACTGTTTATAGTCCTTTAGAAAACAATTACTTTTATGTAAAACTAGGATACGGATGGGGGGCTATGGAGAATAATTACCATGCTGATAATGGTGGCTATAGAATTATTAATAGTGCTATTGGATTCAAAGCAAGAATTTTGTCAAGTTTTACATATAGGGTGGAATTAAATTATAGAAATTTGAGCAAAGAATATTCTGCTAAAGATGAATATTATGATTATAGTGAGTCAATTAATAGTAATTCTATTTCTATATCATCAGGAATTAATTTTCTTTTTTAAAGGAGACGATTAAAGATGAATACTATATTATATGTACCAAATAATTTTTTAGAAAAAATATTAATTACACTTATAATCTTAAGTTTGATTTTTCTACCTGGCTGCTCTGCAAACAGAATAGAAAGACTAACTGGTTCACCGGAGAAAGTTGGGGTAATACCACCTTCGAAAGATTTTCCTTACTTAAAGCTGCACTTGAAAAATGGAGAGGTTTATGTATTCAATGACTGGGAGCTAAAAAAAGACGAAAATTTAATATCAGGCAAAGGCAATCATCTAGATATTAACAGACAACAAATTGAAGAAGGTCGGTTTACGATTCTATTAAAAGATATTGTTTTAGCTGAAACTAATCAGATTAAGTCCTCAAGTGCAGTCGGTGTTCTTGCTACATTTACGGTTATTACAGGGATCTTTACAATAATTTGTATTGCAGATCCCAAAGCCTGTTTCGGTTCGTGTCCTACTTTTTATTTGCACGATGGAAATGATTTCGTAGTTAAATCCGAAGGTTTCTCCTCTTCGATTTCTCCGGCTCTCGAAGAGAGAGATATTGACGCACTGTATAATGTTAAAACTGAAAGTGAAAATCTTGAAATTCAGTTAAGAAACGAAGCTTATGAAACTCACGTGATAAGATCAGTAAACATACTTGCAGTTCCAAAACTAAAAAACGGAAGGACTTTTATAACACCGGAAGGGATATACTATCAAGTAAGTAATTTAACTGAAGCATCTCAAGTAGTTGCTGATGAAGGTGATTGCTCGGAAAAATTATGTTCATTTGATGGTATCGAAAGATTCAGTCCGGCGGATTCAAACAATCTGGCTGAAAAAGAAGAAATTGAAATATCCTTTTATGATTTTAAAAAAGGAAATAAAGGACTTGTAATAGCTTCCAGGCAAACTTTACTAACTACATTCTTATTTTATCAAACCCTCGCCTATATGGGAACTTCTGCAGGTTACTGGTTTGCAAATCTGGAGCGAAATAGTGATACATTCAAAGAATTACTAAACAATCCGCGAAAAGAAATGGGTGGAATTGAAGTCTTTATTAATAATGAAAATAGTGAATACGTAAAAATAGACGAACTCAGTGAACACGGTCCTATCGCTACAGATATAAAAATTGTGCCGCTTAGATATCAACCAGAAAATACTTCATTAACAGTAAAACTGAGAATGACAAAGGGTTTGTGGAGAATTGATTATGTAGCATTAGCTGATTTAGGAAATGAAGTTCAAGCCGTTACAATTGAACCTGAAAGTTCATTTCCAGAATATTCTGGTGGTAGTAATGTAATTGAACTTCTTACAAATCCTGATTCAGTATTAGTTACTTTCCCGGGTGATAGATATTTTCTTAACTATAAATTGCCCAAAAATTATAATGATTGTGAATTGTTTTTAGAAAGCCAGGGTTATTATCTTGAATGGATTAGAGATGAATGGCTTGCAGAAGAAAATCCTGATAAAGTATACCAGATGTTTTTTAATCCAAAACAATATTTTAAAGATCTTGCACCCCAATTCAAGGAAATTGAAGCTGAGATGGAAGAAACTTTCTGGAGTAGTAAATATGTATTACCATAATAAAGTTATTAAATTAACCTGTTTTCTCTCATTTTTATTTATAAACAGTTGTGCAATTACTTATGCACCTACTGATTGGCTGCCTGATACAAAAGATGTTGCCAGTGAAACCTACGGAGGCTGGATAACGGTTACTGCGTTAAGTGCCAATGAAAAAGTATTTGAATATAGTGGTGAATTTATTGCTGTAGATGAGAATAATGTCTATTTGCTTTATGATTCAGTCTATATCATTTCGAAAACTGATATTCAAAAATCTGTTCTCGAAATAGATGAAAAAAATTCAATTGAGTATGGACTTTGGGCATTAGGTGGGACTTTGTCCACAATATCAAATGGAAAATTTTTAGTTATCACAGCTCCACTCTGGCTTTTAGGCGGTATACCATCAGCCGCTGGAGAATCGTACAGAGATTATTATGAGGCAGAATATCCCGATTCTGTTTATTGGGAGAGTGTATCTAAGTTTGCGCGGTTCCCGCAAGGTCTTCCCGATGGAGTGCATTATAATGAGCTTAAAGCTAAAGTAATTCTGAAGAACTAAAATTATTGGGTAATAAAATAAGAAATAGATTAAAGAATTGAATAAGAAATATGATCTTGTATAATACTTGTTCGATTGAGCACGTAGTTCAAAAACAATCTTTAGCTGGTAATTACTAAGCAATTTAAAATACTCAATTCTTTATAATTGTTTTTATTTCTATCCCAACGTTAATATCAATCAAATCACTTCAGATTATTCCAATCTTTGGATATAAATAATGTATATCAGTTGATAATGATTAAATAATTATGCAGATTTAACAATAAATATCAGAGATTTTGTCATTCCCTTCGCTCAACTGAGTAAAATTTCAAAATAATTATTTTTAGTATTGAATTAATGTTGTAAGAAAATCTAATATTTTCACTAGAAAGTTTAATAAGTTCATTTATACTTTGTTTGTATAGTGGAAAATTCTAAAAAAATAAAATTATTCTTACTAGGCGATTTACTCTTCTTTGTTTTATGCTGTTTTGGCATCTATTTCATATCAGCTAAAGCTTCTCTTCCATTTGATGTCATTTCATACCAAGATCAATTTAAAATTATTAATGGTGCTGCGTATGAAATTCTAGATGGCAGTGAGTTACTTTCAATTGAAGATTATTTAATCGATTCCCGTGAACAAGTTGAATTTCTTTTGGACGGAAAAAATATTAGTGATACTATCACTGTAACCTACTCATCACAGGAAGTAAAGGGAGCAGTGAAAATTTCACTTTCTAATTTTTATAATCCTTTTTATATAATTTCTGCAGCATTGACCGGATTAGTATTTTTTATACTTGGTATTTTTGTGTTGATAAAATGCAGGGCTAACAAAGTATCATCTATTTTTCATTGGATTGTGGTTTCAGTTGCAGGAATAATAATGCTATCCTGGGGTAAGTATGCTGCTACTTTTTTTGAAACCGGTTACTTAACACGCATTTTATTTCATCTTGCTTACCTAATGGCTCCGGCAATGTTTATTCATTTTGCATTAATATTCCCCAGTGATAAATCTTTCAACCGGAAAAACTTAATTTTATCAGTATATATCCTTTCTTTTTTACTTAGTGTTCTTGTAAATGTATTTTTTATAAATGCGGTTATTAATCCTACCTCTAATAATATATCGTCCTACCTTGCTAATTTTAATTTTTTAAGGATTTTTATAATTATTTGTGTTTTTATAAGCGTGAGTATATTTATTCATTCTTACTTTTCTGAGAAAGGTTCTACTGAGAAAAAGAAACTCAAATGGATTCTATTGGGATTTATAGTAGGACCGATTAGTTTCATAATTTTCTGGGTTATCCCTCAATTATTCACTTCACATGGTTTAGTTCCTGAGGAAATAATAATACTACTGAATAATGCTGTTCCTGTCACATTTGCCATTGCAATCGTAAAGTATCATCTTCTGGACATAGACTACATTCTAAACAGGAGTATGGTTTATTCAATTTTGATTTTTATTCTGGTTATCATTTATACAGGATTAATTTTATCGTTTGTCGCGGTATTTAACATTTCTGAAAATACATCCACTTCTGTTTTATCAGCCCTTACAGTTGCCTTTTTGTTTTTGCCCGTAAAACAACGTGTGCAGAAATTCGTTGATAAAAAATTCTTTCGGGTAAATTACAATTATAAGGTTGCAGTCAATCAATTTATTTCTGCTTTAAAGGACTTTAATGATATTAAGTCTCTTTCTTCATTTTTAGTGAAAGAAATAGATAAATTAATCCCGTTGGAAAGAATCGGAGTATTTAAGTATAATCCCGCGAAAAAAGTATTGAAATCGATTTCCGTTAAAAATCTGATGTTAAAATCTGAAATAAGAATTAGTCTTGAAAAGATTAAAGACTTAACTGAAGATGCGATCGCACTGGTTGAAAAAACAGAAAGAGAAGCTAATGTTATTTGGAGGTACCAAAATATATTATTTAGATATAAACTTGCTGTTGTTGTCCCAATATTTGAATCAGAAAGTAAATTTTTCGGATTGTTACTTCTTGGAAATAAACTTTCAGGTTACCGGTTTACAAGCGAGGATATAGAATTACTTAAAAGCATCGCCTCAACTGCAGCTTCCACAATTAGCAGAATTAACCTGCAAGGACAACTTATTACTGAAAGACTTGCAGCTGAGAAACTTGAAGAACTTAATGAAAAAAAATCGTTGTATGTATCGTCTGTATCTCACGATTTAAGAGTTCCCTTAACTTCTATTAAACTTTTTACAGAACTTATATTGGAAGATAAAGAAGTACTAAATGATAAAATTAAAAAACACCTTAATGTAATTGAAGGGGAGACAGATAGGTTAACAAGACTAGTATCAAATATTCTTGATGTTGGAAAAATAGAAAAAGGAACAAAAGAATATCATTTAAGAAAAATTCATCTTAATACGCTTATCGAGAATTTGTTATCTGTACTTGGAAAACAAATCAGCGATGAGGGTTTTTATTTGATAACTGATCTGGGAAAATTTGCAAATCATATTTTTGCAGATGAAGATGCAATTAAACAGGCTCTTGAAAATATAATTATTAATTCTATGAGATATTCTAAGGATAATAAATCAATACATATCCGGACATTCTGTGAAGATAGTTTAGTATGCGTACAAGTTGAAGATAAAGGCATAGGGATTTCTGAAGAAAGTCTGCAAAAAATATTCGACCCGTTTTTCAGGGATAAAGATGATAATAAAGGAATCGGTTTGGGACTCTATATTGTTAAGCATATAATGGATTCACACAATGCCATAATAGATATTAAAAGTAAACCGGGTGAGGGAACATCTATAACTCTTAAATTTCCTCTAACGCAAGCAAAAGATTGAGGTTATTATGAAAAAAGTATTAATTATTGAGGATGATAAATCTACAAGAGCGGGAATAATTGAAGCATTGCAGATCGAACAGTACATCTGTGATGAAGCTGATGACGGACAGATAGGCTTTGAGATGGCTCTTAAAGGAAATTACAGTTTGATTCTTTTGGATCTTATGCTTCCTTTAAAAAGCGGGATGGATATATGTAAGGATTTAAGAAATAAAGATATAATGACTCCAATTATAATGCTTACTGGCAAGAAAGAGGAAGTTGATAAAATAGTTGGACTTGAGTTGGGTGCTGATGATTATATTACAAAACCATTTAGCATTAGAGAATTGCTTACAAGAATAAAAGCAGTTTTAAGACGTTCTGATTTTGATAATGTAAAAAAGAATGAAATTGAATTCGGTGATATTAAAATCAACTTTAAAAAGCAGGAGTTATATAAATCAGAAGAGGAAATAAAACTCTCCACAACTGAATTTAAAGTTCTGCATTATTTAATAGAACACGAGGGCGAGGTTATTTCAAGAAATCAACTTCTTGACGAAGTATGGGGATATGATGCATTTCCAACAACCAGAACTGTAGATAATTATATTCTCTCTTTACGCAAAAAAATTGAAGATAATCCGACAGATCCAGTTTATCTTTTAACAGTCCATAAAGCCGGATACAAATTTGTAATGGACTGACACTTAAAATTTTTGAAATATTTATCTTACATTAAAATTAAATCAAATATTCTACCTTCGTCTTCCGCCCATTCCAAGGACTCCAAAAATGCCACGTGCAATTTCTCTGATCAAGGTTCTTCCTACCTGTTTGGATAACTGGCTGTTAAGAATTTTTTCTGTTGTGCTTTTGGGAGGTCTTCCTCGCTGTTTTCTAGGAGCTGGGACTTTATACTCATATCTGGTCTGCTCAGGCATTTTTATATCTAATTCACTTGAAGCCGCAATTTTTTTGTTAAGGATTTCATAGGCACTTTCTCTGTCAATTTCCTGGTTGTACTTATTAATTAACTTTGAGCGGTTTATCAGGTTATCAATTTCCTGAGTCGATAAAATATCCATTCTGGACCTTGGCGCACAAAGTAATGTTGCAGCAAGTGGAGTTGGATTACCTTTTTCATTTAGTGCAGTAATTGCAGCTTCGCCAATACCCAGTGATGTAAGAATTTCATCTGTTTTATAATAATCTGAAAGTGGATAGTTCTCTGATGTAAGCTTTATCATTTTTCTGTCTGCTGCAGTGAATGCTCTAAGTGCATGTTGAATTTTTAATCCTAACTGACTTAATACACTCGCAGGAACATCGGTAGGATTCTGAGTACAGAAAAACACGCCCACACCTTTTGATCTTATCAGTTTGATTATCGTTTCAATTTGGTCTAACAAAGCCTTTGACGCTTCTTTAAAAATAAGGTGAGCTTCATCAATTACTATTACTAATTTTGGCTGCTCAAGGTCGCCTTCTTCAGGTAAAGTCTGATATATTTCAGCAAGCAAACAAAGCATAAATGTAGAGAAAAGTTTCGGTTTATCCTGAATATCAGTTAGTCTGATAATGGAAATCATACCATTTCCATTTTCATCAATTCTTAGTAGGTCTTCATCTTCAAATGATCTTTCGCCGAAAAACTTATCAGCCCCTTGCTGCTCAAGCTCAATTATTTTTCTGAGTATAGTTCCAGTTGAAGTAGTTGAAATTTTACCGTACTCTTTTTCTATTTCGGATTTACCCTCATTCGAAATAAATTGAAGCGTTTTCTTTAAATCCTTTAGATCTAATAAAGGTAATTGGTGATCATCACAATATTTAAATATTATTGATATTATACTCGATTGAACTTCGCTTAACTCTAATATTTTTGATAGCAATACAGGGCCAAATTCAGATACGGTAGCCCGAAGTCTCACTCCATTTTCATCAGAAAGAGATAACAATTCGACGGAATAATTTTTAGGTGTATAAGGTAACCCAATTTTAGTGTGTCGCTCTTCAATTTTAGGATTAATCACTCCGGCCGAGGCTATACCGCTCAGATCGCCCTTTATGTCCATTAGTAAAACAGGAACACTTCTATCTGAAAGTCCTTCAGCAAAGAGCTGAACTGTTTTTGTCTTACCGGTTCCTGTTGCACCTGCAATAAGTCCGTGTCTGTTTAATGTTTTTAATGGAATTTTAATGTGGGAATAGGTGATTGGATTATTGTCAAAAATTGCCGTTCCTATTGTTAACGAATCTCCCTTAAATGAGTATCCTTCTGCAATCTGCTGAATAAAATTATCTTTTGAAGACATAAATTCCTCTTTACAAAATAAATTAAGATACAATTACTGGTTATAACTTAATGTTTATGCTTTAAAATAAAAAGAGGAAGTATGAAACTTCCTCCATAATAATTTATATCAATCTATTCCTTTAAAATAAAGTATAAACTATACCAATCTGAAGAGCTTCTTTTAACTGCGTTTTTCTTGTCTGACTGATTTCATGAATAAGTGTAACAGCAAAATTTACATTTATATATTTGTTCACTTTTGCGGTGATTATATTATCCCATCTCACATCCCAAACATCAAGTGAATTAAATCTTGTAAACAGGCGAAGGAAAGTACTGTATTGCATATTTTCCATAAACGGATATTTTGCAGCAGTCACTGATTCAAGTCCTGTCTCAAACTTAAATTTTTCAATTTCATCCAGAGTTTCTGGATCATCGCTATATCTTGCGGCAAATTGATCGGCAAAAGTTTGCTGAATAGCTATACCCAAACGCGATGAAAAATATTCAGATGGTTCATACAAAAATCCTAATGCTTCAGTAATATAACCGGGGTCAAAAAAGTCAACAATTTGTGTGGTAGGATCAGTTGAATAATCATATCCTTTTGTTATTGGTGTCCTGACAGTAACAGCGAAATAAGGATCAACTGCCCAGCCGATTTTCCTGGAAAGAATACTTTCAAAATAAATTTCATTATCTGTAGTTCTGTAGTCATCTTCAATATTTGTTCTTCCGAAAGAAGCTTTTAACATATTTTTCCATTTCCAAGGATGACTTAAATATGCCGCTCCAATATTTGTATATGCAACAAACGCCAAAGAGTTTGAACCGCCCTGAGTCCAGTTCTTAAATGCAACCTGACTAAGATTCAAACCAACAACACCGAATGGATTCCAACCATCAACGAGTGTAGAATCTTCTGGTTGTGCGAAGACTGATATTGTAAACAGTACTATAAACAGAATAATTATTTTTTTCATAAATAATCCTTTTTATTATTGTTTTAGAGTTAAATTAAAATAAAACGATTGGTCACATATAAATAGAGAAATTTTTAACTAATAAATTCAAATTGCAACATTAAGTATTTGTTCAACTTTGAATGGAAATTTGAAATAATAAAAATTCTCATCTTCTGAACTAATTTTATCTTTTGTTAGGTAGTAATTGTCAAATGATTCAGCATTTTTAATATCGTTTAAATACCTGAAGTATAAATTATCTTCAAAATGAGATTTCAGTAAACGGATTTTTTTATAAGTTCCAAAGTACGCCATATCAATAGCAACTTTTCTTAGAAATCCGTTTTTTTCTACATAAAGATATATTGTTCGCATAATTTTTATCTAATTGTTATACGAATTTAACGTTATAGTATTTAACATAAAACTTTTAGTAGGCAGCCTATATGATGCACAATTTTGAATTTGGTATATTTCAGATGTAAAAAAATCATATAAAGATGAAAAAACTTCTTATATCATTCATATTGTTAATTCTTTTTTCGCTGCAAACCAACATAAATGCACAGGTTGAAAATGTGCAGATCTCGCATCCGGTTTATACTTTTCTGAAAGAAATGAAAGTAAAGGGAATTATTGATTACTTCAGTGAAGATGAATCGGTAATATCAAGATTTGAAGTTAGGGATTTGCTTATAAAAATTTCTGAAAACAGAGATCTTTTAAGTTCAACAGAAAAGAAAATTCTTAATAAATATTATATAGAATTTTCTGATATCTACTGGGAAGATAACACAGCGTTTTTGCTTGATCCGGATAAAAGTTTTTCATCAAATCTATCTGATATTTTATCAGATAAAGTAAAATATTTATATGGCTATAAAAGCGATGGTGCAAATGTTTTTCTCGAATGGTTAGGTCATTTTTATCACGGACACAGATTCAAACCCGGTGGTAATAATGCAAATCTTTTTGATATCGGATTCAGAGTTCGGGGAACAGTTTTTGATAAACTTGGATATAATTTAACTGCAATAAAAGGAGGAGTAAGCGGCAACGATTTACTTGCCGAAATAATTGAACCTCGTCTTCTTACTAACTTCAAATGGATTGAAGCCGGTGAAAATATTGGTAATTATGATTTCACATATGGTTACTTAAAATATCATACATCACCTGTTGAAAATATGAATCTTGCCGTTCAACTCGGCAGGGAAGACATTACACTCGGTTATGGATATGGAAGCAAACTTGTTCTTTCCGGTGATAATCCCGTAATGGATTTTATTAAATTTAATTTTGATTATGGAATTGTTCATTTTACTTCTTTACATGCTTCTACTGTTGGAACTTTCAGTTTTACCCGCACTGAAAGATATACGAAATATTTTGCGTTTAATAAATTAAAACTTGTCTTTCCAAATCTATTTGATATTGGAATTGGTGAATCAATAATTTATTCAGGCAGAGCTCTGGAACTAGGTTATTTAAGCCCCGTAAACTTTTATAAGTTTGTTGAGATGGCAATTCAGGATAGAGATAACGGAAATCTTTATTTCGATATTCAAACTAAATTTCTAAATAATGTTGAATTCCAGGGAACATTTTTTCTGGATGAAAATATTTTATCAAATCTTCAGGACTTTGAACTATATACGAACAAAACTGCATATCAGGTAGGCGCATTCTGGTATGAACCATTTGGGATTGCTGATCTATCATTAATATTAGAGTATACTAGGATAAGACCTTTTACTTATACACATTTTGATGTAAAAAATAATTATTCTGCTTATGGAACAAACCTCGGTCATAGGATCGGTCCTAATGCCGATGAAATTTTTACAAAGTTCGCATATAACTTAAATGAAAAAGTTCGTTTATCGTTTGAACATAGTTTCATTCGTCGCGGCGAAAATGAATATGATGATTACGGAAATCTCATAAGAAATGTCGGAAGTGATATATTTCTTTCTCACGGAGAGGTGCCAGAAAGTAATTATGCCTACTTTCTTGATGGGATAAGAGTAAATAACAATTTGTTCAAGTTTGAAGTAAGAGTTGAACCTATTAGAGACATTATTTTTGATATTTCATACAATTATTGCATTTCAAACAATCTTTCAAAAGAACTTGAAGATGATATAAGTTTTGCTATGCTCAGATTTACTTTAGAATATTAAATATTAATACTACCAACCATTTTCAAACTCTCGATTTCTCTCATTTTTGAAAATGAACCGTAAAAATTCTTTATTATTAGAATCTATATTTATAAATACCAATAATTCCTGCGCGTAAAGGAAACTTTTGACAATCGTCAAGAGTTGAGTTTTAGGAATGCTTTTTGTTAATAAATGATTAAAATGAACTATTTACCTTAAATCATCAATCATCATTAAAGGATAAAACCTATGAAAAAATATCTACTCGGTTTTCTTTTCCTTGCAATTGCGTGTCAAATTTCCTTAGCTCAAACTGTCAATGTTACAACAAAAGGAGTTTCTCCTGGTGATGTGGTCAGAGACTCTGTTGAGCAGTATTTTGACCGTGCTTATAATGGATTGGCAAACGTGGGAAAAGAAACTAAAGTATATCTGAAAGGTACCTCGAGTGTGACTCTGGATAATCCTTTCTGGACGATTACTCAAAGGCCAACAGGTTCAAGTTCGGTATTTAGCGCAACAAAAAATGTTGACACTTCAACCCAATTAATTTCCTTTATACCGGATCTTACCGGAACGTATAAAATTTCATTTCAGTCAGGTACTGTAGCAGCTACAATTACTATAAACTCTGCGTTGTATTTTGGAGTTGAAGGTGGTTATGTTTCTTGCATAGTATGTCACGAAAATATACTCCAAGACGGTATGTATTCTAAGTGGTCTAAAACAGGACACGCCGATATGTTAACGAGAGGATTAAATGGAATAGCCAGCAGTCATTATGGAGAAAGTTGCATTAGCTGTCATACAACTGGTTATGATAAAGATGCTAACAATGATGGTTTTGATGATTTTCCATTTGTATTTCCCGCTTTTTTAGGACAAGGCGTATTTGAACAGATGGTTCTTGATTATCCCGATGCAATGAAAAGAGCAAATATACAGTGCGAAAGCTGCCACGGTCCGGGAAGCGAACATTATAGTGATATGACTGATAATAAGATGGTAAAAACTTTGTCAACTGACAACTGTGCAGTTTGTCACGACGATGGTAATCATCATGTTTTCCCGGTTCAATGGAATCATTCAGGTGATGATGCAACAGAATTTGATGGACGCGGATTTCACGGTGGTCACGCTCTGGGAGCTTTCGTCTCTTCCACTAATAGAGGCGGGTGTACACCATGCCATAATGGTGCGGGATACGTTCAATGGGTAAAAGAAGGACGACCTGTAGATGCTATCGGATTGCCAGCAGGAACAGCATTAGTTCCTAATCCAACTATAATTACATGCGCTACTTGTCATGACCCACATGATAATACGAATATCTATCAATTAAGATTTGCAGATACTCAGCTCGGAGACGGCACTCCAATCACTTTTGAAAAATATGGCACTGGTGCTCAATGTATGGAGTGCCATAGAAGTCGTCGGGAAGCTAAAACTTATGCATCTAATATCAACAATCAGAGTTCACACTATGGCGCGCACCATGGTCCTCAGGCTGATATGTTGTTAGGTAAAAATGCTCCTGACTTCGGTATAGATTTGCCAACTTCACCTCATGCTGTCGATGGTGGTAACTCCTGCGTTGATTGTCATATGGCCGATACTGAGGATAATCTTGTTGGCGGGCACTCTTTCAATATGAATGATGCTGAAGGAAATGATCATGTTGAAGCATGCGCTCCTTGCCACGGTACTATTGGTACCTCGTTTAAAGATAAAAAATATTATATCAATGGTAATGCTGACCTAGACGGTAACGGAACAGCTCAAGGACTTCAGTTAGAAGTTCACGGTTTGATGAAACAACTCGCTGAATTATTACCAAAAGATTCTCTTGGAATCGTCTCAATAACTTTTAACGAAGATTCAACAAATCTTACTCCTGAAATCATGAGAGGAGGTTATGTATATTTTTGGATTGAAGAAGACAGAAGTTTTGGTATTCACAATCCGGCTTTCACTATTGGCTTATTAAAAGCTTCTATTGAAGAGCTTGGCGGTGTTACTTCTATTGATTATCCTGAAAGTGGAATGCCTCAGGAATATCAATTATCACAGAATTATCCTAATCCGTTCAATCCTTCAACTATGATAAAATATTCTGTACCGTTCGAAAGTAATGTTAAGATGACCGTTTATAATATTAACGGAGAGCTGATAAAAGAACTCGTTAATGATGTGAAAGCATCAGGAAACCATGAAGTAAGCTTCGGCACAGTGGGACTGAGTCTTGCATCTGGTATCTACTTCTATTCAATAAATGCTTCTGCAGTTGATGGTTCTAAATCATTCCAGCAGACAAAGAAGATGGTATTAATTAAATAATACCGGATTCAATTGTTATTCTTAAAGCCCTGTCAATTTAGGCAGGGCTTCTCTATTATTAACAAGTGTTTATTTCCAAAAATAAATTTATGATAAAAATTAAACCTGATATAGAAAATTTTATTCGTACGCTTAGAAAAGGTAAATCAGAATTTATTCCAATTGCAGAATTAGGTGTTCATCCGATCATCAAAAAGAAATTAATTGGAAGAGAAATTCTGACTCTTGAAGATGATATTGAATTCTGGCACAAAGCAGGATATGACTACATAAAG
>JALHTS010000612.1 GCA_022865965.1 Ignavibacteriaceae bacterium | reverse complement strand
TGATCAGTTTCGAACCATCCGGTTCGGGCTTTGGAGTTATTATCCTTTGCAACTATGTTCAGTTTCAGCAAATTATTATCGTTTTCTTGTCATTTTTTGCAGTGCAAATTTAAGGCAAAATTAAATGATACCCAACTGAATAGCAGAAGCACGGTCATACCTATTGTGAAGGTTAAGGTTGAAACGTAAATCTCATAATTATTTGTGGAGAAATTTAATGGTTTAAGAATTGATTGAACAAATTCAGACTATAATTAAGTAAAACGAAATAATTTCTTATGAGAAGGAATTTGTGAATATATTTTATTCATTAACTCTATGAATCAGTTTAACAAGATCAATTCTTACTTTATCTGCACGGATAATCAATAACTGAAAATCATCAATTAGAAAAGTTTCTCCTTGCTTTGGAATCTTCCCGATTCTCTCAATAATATATCCGCCAATTGTTTCGTAGGAACCAATGGGAATATTCAGATGATACTTTTCGTTTATCAGATCAACTTCAACTTTTCCGCTTATGATATAAGAGTTTAAATTGATTTTTCTGCAGATGTTTTCATCAACATCATATTCATCTTTTATCTCACCGAATAATTCTTCGATAATATCTTCAACAGTTACGATTCCTGCAGTACCGCCGAATTCATCAACCACCACTGCAATTGACATATTTTGTGCAAGAAATTCGTTGAGAATTTCCAGACTCTTTTTTGTTTCAGGATAAAACTGAACTTCACGTAAAATGCTTTTTATACTTTCCGGATTTGTGAACAAATCTTTTGCGAGAATAACACCTTTAATGTTATCAAGATTATCTTCATAAACAGGAAGTTTGGAAAAACCGGATTCAATAAAAGTTAAAATTGCTTCATCAACAGTTTGATTTATTTCCAGTCCGACTATTTCCGTTCTTGGAGTTAGAGCTTCATAAACTTTTTGTTCACCAAGCATAAAAACTTTACTGATAAAACTACCTTCCTGTTTTTTAACTTTCCCCGCTTTATGACTTTCGTCAACTAATGATTTTACATCTTCCTTATCAAACAAATGATAAATATTGTCTGCCTGCTGCCGCCGACTTCTCATTGTAATGTTTGTTAGGTGTGATAATGGTTTAACAAACGGATAAAGAAGGATAGATATCAATCGTAAAGGAACTGATACAACAAATACAAAACGGTCAGCCATTTCTCTTGCAAAGTATTTTGGAATAAGTTCGCCAAAAAACAACAAGATTAAGGTTGATACAATTAAAACTTCGTATTCATTTAATCCAAAATGAAATGAAAGGTAGATTGCACTTAAAGAAGCAAATGTGATGTTGATGACATTATTGCTTATAAGAATTGTTGAAAAGAAATCCTGTGTGTTGTTTACAAAATATTGAGCATGTGTTGCGGCGATATTTTTCGACTTTGCTTTGATCTCAATCTTGAGCCGATTAGCCACAATAAATGCAAGTTCTGTAGATGAGAAAAATGCACTCAGTAAAATGAGAATAATCAATATGAGTAATTGCTCAATCATTAATATGCCCGAGTAACTTCA
>JALHTS010000082.1 GCA_022865965.1 Ignavibacteriaceae bacterium | reverse complement strand
CTGTCCCACACCGATTGATTTGGCATCAATTTTAACAAGCTCGGCAAGCGGGTCCATCAACCGCCTTCCTATAGAAATTGCACCGCGGAAAGTTAAATCGAGATCTGGAAACTCCTCTCTTGCAGTTTCAGAAGCAGAATATATTGATGCGCCCGCTTCGTTTACCATAAATATTTCTGTTGTGCCGGTTTCACCAATTAGAGATTTAATAAATCGTTCCGTCTCCCTGCCGGCAGTTCCGTTCCCAATTGCAATTGCTTCTACTTTATATTTTTTCAGGAGCCCTTTTACTTTCTCAGTTGCTTCATCCACTTTCGGCTGCGGTGGATGTGGAAAGATAGTATCGTGATGTAACAGGTTTCCCTGCTGATCAAGGCAAACAAGTTTGCAGCCTGTTCTGAAACCGGGATCAATTGCCATTGTAACTTTTGGACCGAGTGGGGGCGATAAAAGCAGCTGGCGCAGGTTTTCAGAAAATACACGGATTGCCTCTTCATCTGCTCTGGCTTTTGAACTGTTTTTAAATTCCGTTTCAATTGAAGGCGCCAATAATCTTTTGTGAGCATCTTTGATTGATAATCCGACCTGAACGGCAGATTCATTTTTATTTTTTATAAAGATTTTTTCCAGACTCTCAATTGCGTTTTCATTATCTATTGAAATTGATACACGCAAAATCCCTTCCTGCTCTGCTCTTCTGATTGCAAGCAGACGGTGACCCGCACAACGTTCTAACGGTTCGCTAAAATCGAAGTAGTCCTGGTATTTTGTTCCTTCATCTTTCTTTTTCTCTATTACTTTTGAACTGACTATTGCATCACGTTCAAATAGCTGCCTTATTTTATTTCGGGCATCTGCATTTTCATTAATCCATTCTGCTATAATATCTCTTGCCCCGGCTAATGCCGCTTCGATATCCGGCACTTCATCATTTAAATATTTTTCCGCAATCGCTTCTATCTGATCTTCCTTCTGCGCCATTATTATTTCTGCCAGGGGTTCTAATCCTTTTTCCCGCGCTGCACTTGCCCTTGTTTTTCGTTTTGGTTTGTATGGAAGATAAATGTCTTCAAGCTCTGCCATATTCCAGCAGTTATTAATTTTCGCTTCCAATTCAGGAGTTAACAATTCCTGGTCGTTAATGCTTTTAAGAATAGCTTCACGTCGCTTAACCAATTCCAGCAATCGTTTCCATTCCTTTTCAATTGCTGTTACCACTGTTTCATCAAGACTTCCCGTAGCTTCTTTCCTGTAGCGGGAAATAAAAGGAATTGTCGCTCCCTCCTCTAACAGCTTAACAGTGTTTGAAACTTGTGATTTACTTATAGCAAGCGTGCCGCTTATATGTTTAACTAAAACTTCTGTCATTGTTTTCTGAAAAATGATTTATTGTGTCATTCCGGAATTTCGGTTTGCCAGAATATCCGGAATCTGAATTAATTGTCCGCTTGATTGGCTGATTATTTTTCGTCGTTAAAACTAAACCTTTCAATTGCATAGGGTAGCCAATAAAAATCAATACCAGAAAAGTTAAAGGAAACAGGTTTTTGGGGTGAGGTAAAATCTTTAACTTCACCTAATAATAAACTCGTCATTATTTTTTCAGAATGGCTATTCCAAGAATCCAATATTTTATTTGTTACTATGTTTTTTGAATCCTGAGGGTCGCAGGGAAAAACGACAGACATATCAAAGCCGTTCGTTTGAGCACTTACTGAAAAAGTTATTACTTCATCAAAAACTAAGTTGTTTTTAGTAATATACCTTTTAACCTCCGCGGTGAAGACATCGTGAGGTATACTAAAATAACCAGAATTGACATAAATCAAGCCAATTTTATAATCATTTGAAATTCTTTCCCTGGTTTCATAGGCTTGATTAAATGCTTTTTTTATTCTCTTTTCTAAAGGAGTTGTAATAATTGAAGTGTACTTAAGTTTGTCAGATTTTGATAATATTTCAGGATTAATAAGGATAGGTTCATCAGTTCTGTAATAGTTTCTAAATAAGTCAGATATTTTTTTTCTTCTCTCAAGCTTATCAAGTCCCTCTTCCATCAAATTCTTTAATTCGAAAACATAATTATCTATTATATAATCAGCATTTAATTCTTCTTCGTATCTTTTCTCATCAGGGTTTAATCTTCGACCTCCGGCATCAAAGATAACATCATCTATAAATTTTTCACTAATTAAGGGTGGACAAAAATGTTGAGAATTCTTTTTCCCAGGCATGAAATTATCGTGAAATACTTTTAAATATATCTTGTTCTTTTTTGCATAAAAATATGCATCAATAAACTCTTTCTTAGCATTTTGAATCATTTCTTCAATCAAAGTACTTTTGGATTCATAATACAATATTTCCCAATGATTCAAAGACATATTTTGACGAACGATTTCTATTGCTTTGCTTTTATTTGATTCATCTATCAAATAAACTAAAGTAACGGTTTCCCATTCATTAAAATGCGGGTGGCTTTTTGAAGGCTTAGCTTTTAGTATAATTCTTTGAACTGTTGTTAGCATAATAACTATTAAAAGATTGTGCCTAACTGAGTTTATCCTGATAGCGATTGGGACCGCCCATAACAAGAGCGACAAACTAAAACGCATTGCCATATTTATTTATCTATTACTACGAATCCTTTCAAACAATAACCTTTTCTACCATCTTCGTTTAAAGATTCTACTAAATAATATGGATCACTATCTTGTAAAACTTTTATCTTCTCGCCATTTGTCATGGATGCTAGCACTTTTCTATTTGTATTTGTTGAACTCCAGAGGTTAACTTTTTTCACATCAAAACCATCCGCAATAGTTGTGATTTTACCAAATGCTATTGGTTGCATTTCTATATTATTATTTTTTGTAGCCTCGTTCATTTCATCGGTAGTTCTTTTTTCATTACAAGAATAAATCAGGAGGGTAATCAATATTATGATCAAGGTTTTCATTGGCAAACCTTATTTTTGTATTGTAGTGTTTAACATTTCACGTTTTGATCTCAGGCCCATCCCCTACTGGTTCGCAATTAATTTGTAGGGGCTAACATATTTACCAATCAAAACTAAAATTAATTGTATATAAACACAATTATTTCATGATTAAGGAGGCTTAATCATCTTTTATAATTAATTGCTTTAGCATAAGTTACATCATCAACCCGATAATTTATTAATTTCAAATAAACGGAAATTATGGCTGCAAAAAGTAAATCAAAAGTAACAATAGGACACGTATTTAAAACTTTAATATGGCCGAGAAAAAATATTCTGCTTGTAGGATTAGTATTAATTATAATAAGCAGGTTATCCAGTCTTGTGTTACCCGGTGCAAGTAAATACCTAATGGATGATGTTATTGCAAAGGGCAAT
>JALHTS010000081.1 GCA_022865965.1 Ignavibacteriaceae bacterium | reverse complement strand
CCGACCGGATCGAGTTTGGGACTTAAATATTCCACTGTTTGTTCTTTAAAAAATTCTTTTACAATTCTGTCCTCAAGCGAATGATAAGATATTATCACAATCCTGCTTCCCTTTTTCATTACACCAAGTGAATAGTTCAGAAACGATTTAAGATTTTCCAGTTCATCATTAACATAAATTCTCAATGCCTGAAATACTCTTGATAAAGTTTTTACCCTGTAGTTTGGTGGAACAAGTTCTGATATAATCTCACTGAGTTCACCTGTTGTATTGATCTTCTTTACAATTCTCTTTTCAACAATTCGCCTGGCAATCTTTCTTGAATTTCTCTCTTCACCAAAAGAATAAATAATATTTGCTATGTCTTCTTCAGAATAAGTATTAACAATTTCGGCAGCAGTGATTGATCTGCTCTTATCCATTCTGAGATCAAGTTTTGTATCCGATCTGTATGAGAATCCCGATTCAGCATTATCAAGCTGATACGAGGATACGCCAAGATCGGCTAAAATTCCGTCAAAGAACTCTATAGATTCAATCTTTGCAATAACATCAATGAGCGAAAAATTAAAGTTGTAGAGATTTGCACGCTTATTGTTTTCAAATCTCTTCTCAGAAAATTTAAAAGCATCCGAATCGAAATCTGTTGCGATAAGTCTGCCTTTGTCGTTCAGTCTGTTTAAGATCCCCTGAGAGTGTCCGCCGAATCCAAGTGTGCCGTCAAAGTAAACACCAGATGCATCAGTAATTAAAAAGTTCAAACATTCATCAAATAAAACAGGTGTATGATGAATGTTCATTTCAATTCATAACCTTAGCTGCTATTTGTTCAAATGTTTCGGGCGACTGACTCAGGTAGTCTTCATAAATTTTGGGATTCCATACTTCGATCTTTTTTAACACACCAAGAATCAGAACTTCCTTTTCGATCTTAGCATACTCAATAAGGTTTTGCGGTATTAAAATTCTGGACTGAGAATCCATAGTATCTTCAATTGCATACTGCGTAATCATTCTGATGAAGCGAACGTCATCGGGCTGGAATTGATTTAGCTTTAAAAGTTTTTCTTCAATCTGCATCCACTCGTTAAGCGGATAAATATCAATGCACGTCAGTACACCACGTGTCATAACGAATGAATCATTTGCATCGGGCGATATCTGTTTTCGGAGTTTAGCAGGTATGCTAATCCTTCCCTTTGCATCAATAGAATATGTAAATTGACCTCTAAACATGATAATATCTCAATCTAATTTGGAGTTTCTCACCACTTTTCCCCACTACTCCCCAAAATAATGGATAATTTTAACGAAAGTCAAGAAAAATCTACACTAATCCCACATTTTTTTCTGGGGTAAGAATTGAGATTTTTGAGTGAAAGACACTGCTTTAGGAGAAAAGATAAGTTTTGGATGCTGATTTAGAGGAAAATTATTTGCTGACGTTACTCATACAAATAATTAATTGATTTATTAAACAATGAATATCGTAAATATGAAAAGATGATTTAAGAAGTTTCGCCTGCGTAATTCAATATCCGATGTACATTGTTTAAAATTAAATTTAGATTTTTATGGAATTGATTTTGCTTGATGATTGACTACTTCATTCTGAAGAACAAAAAAAAGAGGCTGTTTTAAAAGTAAGGTTTACCTGTTTGTCATTCCCACGAACCTGCCTGCGCGGGAATGATTGGAAAATTGGAACTTCTGAAACAACCTCTTAGAAAAGACTTGAATAAAAATTATTATTCAGCTGGACGACCAACATTTAATTTTTTACTTCTTTCAATTGACTGAAGTGCAAGATATCCATCACCAAACTTTTTAAGATTATCAAGCTCCGTATCATACTGATCGAAATGACGTTCTTCATCAGCAACTAAACTTTCAAATATCTGTTTTGATATTGAATCAGCGTTTGCGGAACATTCATTTGCCCAGAGATTATAATCACGAGCGCTATCGTGTTCCATGTTTGCAGAGTGTTCAAGCATCTTAGCAACATCTTTAATTTTTTGAACCTCGCCGCCGACTTTCATTTCAACTTCGCCTTTAAGGAATAAAATTCTTTCGGCAAGAGTTTCAACGTGTAACATTTCATCAATTGCAGTTTTCTTAAAGAGACCGGCTAACAGATCATATCCCTGGTCATCGCATAAAAAATGGAAGTACATATACTGATGAACTGCATATAATTCATCAGCTATTGCTTTATTAAATAATTCTATACTTTTCTTGTGCATATTTATTCTCCTTTAAATTTAAATGACTAAGTTTTACCGTGTAAATATAATTAAAAGTGTGGTTTCAAGTTGTAATCTTAAAGACAAAAAAAGAAATATAAACAGCATAAGAAAAATATTCTTGTGAAAAGCGATCCATCTACCGGATTCTTCCAGGCGGTGTTTATTTCTACAGATTACTAGCAAGTTCATTTGTTGAAACTAAAAAAATGTTGTATTTTAGATAGCAGCAGCTTATATAAATAATAACAAATCAAGGAGAAGAAGTCATGCCTAAGCAAATTTCACCATTTCATTCCAAAACAGGAGAAGTATATCATATATATGGAGTCTGTTCAGCGGGTATTGCTATTAAAAAAGGCAGGAAAGTGAAAGGAAAGGGCAATAAAAAACTTTGTAAAGCGTGCATAGGTATAAGGGCTGGTAAAAGACCACGTTAAGAGTCGACTTAATAAGACAAATTCATTTTCAATTCAACGACCCCTGCTTAATAAAATAGGTAGGGGTTTTTTTACTTTCTAATTGTTAAGTTTATTTTTCTTGATAATGGATTTTTTATTTTATATGTTCTCCTCACGCATTAAGTCATTTAAATTTAATAAGAGGTTAAAATATGCCAACCTATGAATTCAAATGTAATAAATGTGAGAAAAAATTT
>JALHTS010000611.1 GCA_022865965.1 Ignavibacteriaceae bacterium | reverse complement strand
GTTAGTTAGCCAATTAGCATCCTTTTTCTCTTCGATTAGCAATAAAATTCTTTTAATTCCTTTAGTAAGAAAGATGATGCACTTCACAGTTGGAATTCACAGCAAAAGAAATTTCCCGGTTTTTGCAAGACGGAAAAAGAAAGTGAGTAATGACCTAAACAGAAAAAAAGTAGTTTTATGGACAGGATGCGCAGCACATTTTAATGATCCGGATGGTGAATTGGAAAGCAGTGTTCAACTATTGACGAAGCTTGGTTATGACATAATAACACCTGATTGGAAGTGCTGCAATATTGCAAAATTATCATACGGTAATTTTAAGGATTCTGAGAAAGATATTGAATTTAACATCCGGACTTTGCTCCCTTATGTAAATCAAAAAATTCCAATAGTTTTTACCGCTGCATCTTGCGGTTATGCATTCATGCACGAGTATACAACTTTCTTCTTAGATAATAATGATATTAAAAAGATTGCAAAAGCAAGCAATGATATACATGATTTTCTCGGGGATATTTTCTCAAATGGAGAATTCAAAGATTTATTTAGACCGATTAATAAGAAAATAGTATATCACGCACCGTGTCATCTCAAAACGCAAAATAATAGATACGGACCAACTGATTTATTGAAAATGATTCCGGGAATAGAATTAGCAAGAATAAATGATAGTTGTTGCGGAATTGCCGGCACATTCGGAATGAAAAAAGAAAATTTTGATCTTTCGATGAAAATTGGTTCTAAACTTTTTGAAGAAATTATTAAAACGAATCCTGAATTAGTACTGTCAGGTTGCGGAACCTGTCAGATTCAAATTAAACAAGGCACCGGTCTTGATGTGATTCACCCTTTAGTGTTAATAAATCAATCTTATCAACCATAATAATTTTTCTTAATGGGTCTTTGATTTAGGGAAACTTCGATTTTTAATAAAAATGACATTTTATGGAGTTTAGAATTATATAAAAAAGGAAGATAACTCTTGACGTTTGGGTATTTACTATTTATTATTGTATAGACAAATGGACAAATAGACAAAAATTATTAAACGTCCTTTATCTTTCCCATTCTCAATTATTAGAAAGCAATACGGAGGAAGAAAATGAAGAAGATGAAAACACTAGCTTATAAAGGCATTGGTAAGATCGTTCTTGAAGAAAGACCGGTTCCGATGGTGACAGAGCCTTTTGATGTTGTTCTAAAAGTTTCAGCTTGTGGAATTTGCGGAACGGATGTTAAAATTATGGAAGGTAAACATGTCGTTGGAAATGACATTGCATTAGGTCATGAATTTTGTGGAGTTGTTAAAGAGATTGGAAGTCATGTAACTTCTCTAAAGATTGGAGATAGAGTCGCAGTAGATAATAGTCTAAGATGTGGCTTATGTGAATTTTGCCGGACTGGAAACAGCCCTCAATGTGAATGGCTAAAAGACAAATCAATCGGAATCTTTCAAAATGGCGGGTACGCAGAATATTGTTTATTACCTGAGAATGCTTGTTTTAAAATTCCTGACGCTATGGATGATATTACCGCTACTCAGGTAGAAACTCTAGG
>JALHTS010000610.1 GCA_022865965.1 Ignavibacteriaceae bacterium | reverse complement strand
TGAATTTCCCGGCGAAGGATTTGTCACAGCATTTCTTTTTGGCGAGTATTCAAAAATGAAAGATGCTCTTGAAACAGCAAATAATTTATCAGCATCATTTTCAACTTATTTTAGTAAGAAGATTATTACAAAACCGGATGAGAAACTTTTTAAACTTATTAAAATTAGAGGAAAAAAAGTTTTAAGATCAAAGCAGGAATTTGAGGAGAAAATTGAAGTTAAGAAAAAAAGTGCTATAACTGTTGATGTCACGCATCCAGAAATTATTGAAGAGAAAACTGAAAAAGTCAAAGAAAAGGAAAAAGTAGAAATAAAAAGTTTTGGAAAAAGAATCAGATTAGCACAAAAAGTTAAAAAAGAAAAACTAAAATCACTTCAGCATTATGCTCCCAAACCTTTGAAGACGAAGATTGATAATCCTACGATAGCGAGATTAAAGAAGGAAGCACTTGGTGGAAAAGTTACTGAACACAAAAAAAATAATTTTGCAATTGGGGAAAATGGTTCTAATCAGCAGACAGAAATGACACTAGAGCAACTAAGAAAACTTAATGTTCATAAGATTAGACACTATGCAAGGAGCTTTTCAGGTTTTCCTATCAAAGGCAGAGAAATATCCAAAGCAAACAGAGAGGAACTTTTAAATCACTTCAAAGAGTTGATTTGATTTCCTATCTTTCATAGAGATAATACTAAATATTTTTTGCAACAAATTTAATTTTTTATCTGTGAAAAAAAATCTTCACATAGTCATAATAGCAATAGTATTCTCTTCCATTTTATGGATTTCAATTACTCTCTCTGAAGAATATTATACAACATATAAGGTTCCGATTAATGTTATTAATGCGCCCTCCGGTTATACTCTTGGTTCAGATCTTCCTGAAAATATTTCGGTTAAAATTAAAGGAATAGGCTGGAGATTAACCGGAATTAGCATGGGATCAGAAACTGTTTTTGATATTTCTGCAAAAAATGACAGCGGAAAAATTATTACAAATGCATATTCAAATCTTATAGAAAATCCATGGCTTTCCTCGGATTTAACAGTCATTGAAATTTCACCTGATACCATTTCATTTATTATTGAACGAATTGTCAGTAAAAAACTTGCTGTTTTAATTAAAACAGACATAACGTTTAAAACCGGTTTTGGTTTAGCAAGTAAAATTAAATTAACACCTGATTCGGTAGTTGTTTATGGTCCGAAAAGTAGAATTGAGAAAATGGATTCTATTAAAACAAATCCTATTATAATCTCTCTGCTAGATAACCAGACAAAAGTTAAAGCAAATTTTAACGATGAGAGATTTCAAACTGATTTCGATGCTGTGGAAGTTCATTTGGATGTTCAGAGGATAGTTGATAAAAGTATTGATAATATTAAAGTAGAAGTAATTGATGTTCCTGAGGACAGAGACGTTGTATTAATTCCGAATACGATTTCCTGTTTAGTTAAGGGAGGCATTAATGTCCTTGGCAAACTAACAGCAAAGGATTTTAAAGCATTTGTTTATTATCGCGATGTTTTACTTGATACTCTTGGAAGTGTTGGACCTACAATTCAACATCCTGAAAATGTTGAATTAATGTCACGCAAACCGGATCGTATTAGATACATTATAAAAAAGTTTAAATAATTCTTACATAAAAAGTCATAAATATGTTCATAACATTTGAAGGAATAGATTTCTGTGGTAAATCAACGCAAATAAAAAAACTTGAAGAGTATCTTGTCAGTAAGCATAAAATTGTAAAAGTTATTCGTGAACCAGGCGGAACTTTAATTTCCGAAAAGATCAGAGATATTTTACTTGATAAAAATAACGATCTTATGGTAATGGAAACAGAGATTCTTCTTTTTTCTGCCAGCAGAGCACAATTGGTCAGAGAAAAAATAAAACCATATCTTGATAATGGATTTTATGTGATATCGGATAGATTTCATGACTCCTCCACAGCATATCAGGGTTATGGCAGAGGTTTATCTGTTGATGCTATTAAAAGCATTCACAAAATTGCTATTGGTGAAACTGTTCCTGATATCACATTTCTGATTGACATTCCTATAGAGATTGCTCATCAGCGTAAATCAGTAAAATCAGGTGAACTGGACAGGATTGAAATGTCTGATATAAATTTTTATAACAGAGTTCGTGATGGTTATCTTCAGATTGCAAAAGAAGAAAAAAGATTCAGAGTTATTGACGGTAACCGTAATGTGGATATAATTCACAAAGATATAATTTTGGAAATACTTGAACATGATAAGCTGGAGTTATTATGAAAACATTTAAGAAAAAGATACTGATATTTTTTATTGCTTTAAGCGGATTATTATTATCAGGATTTTTAGCCAGCCAAACAGATATATATTTTGAAATTGCAAAAAACCTTGAATTGCTCGGTAAAGTTTATAAGG
>JALHTS010000609.1 GCA_022865965.1 Ignavibacteriaceae bacterium | reverse complement strand
TTTTATTTTTAATATTAACAAGTTTTAAACAAATTTAATAAGCACAGAATTAAATTAAATGATTGACAGCTAAAATTAACTTTATTTGTTAAGTTTACCATCGTCAAGAAATAATAAAAGGGAAATAGATGAAAAAAGCATTCTTCACTATTATAGCCGTATTCTCGTTTTTGTTAATTAGCTGTGATGAAGAAAGTATTATAAATGATGTGATTGACAGTAAAATTACGGCAAAAGAAAAACTTAACGAAGTTCTTCAAAAAGCAAGAACGGATTTTGCTGCTGATGCTCAACTATCTGCAATTTATGGGCGCGAAGTTGATTTAAACGGAGAAATTGATTTGCTTAATACGACCTCATTAAATGCTTTTGTTTATATTGTCCAATCAGATCAACTAAACGGCAATGAGTTTTATATTCCTGTGTTTGGTGGCAGTCCGGTAGAATCTCCAATTAATTTTACTACTATGTTGTCTTTTATAAAAGATTCAACGGCAAGCGAGAAAATGGGAGATGTTTTGGGAGTTTTGTCAACAATTTCAATTGATTCAAATGCCGTATATGGTGATAGTCCGTCTGCAGTAACAATGGCGCTCAGTAATGGAGGAAGTGTTTTTATGAGTCAGAATACGGGTAGTAAAATTGATATGTTTCTTGTGCCGGGGAAGTCAATTGATACAACATTAACAGTATCAAACACAGCAGATTGGATTGTTAATTTTTATTCCTCAGATAAATCACTTGTGCTATGGATTAAAGGAAGTGAAGTTATTACTATTTCGGGAAATTAAAAATATTCATTAGTAATAAACGAGTAGTTAGTTTAAAAATCATTGCGCATTAAAGAACTCACCCCTTCTCTTTATAAGAGAAGGGGACGGGGGATGAGTTAATTGAGTGGGAAATTTTAATAAAACAAAAAAGTGAACACTACTTAGATAAAAATAAAACCTCATTTATGATTGTCTATTTTAACAACAAATATCTTCCGCTTGAAGAAGTGAAAATCTCACCTTACGATCGCGGCTTTCAATACGCCGACGGTGTTTATGAAGCTTTACGATCCCATAATGGAAAATTATTTCGATTTGAATCTCACATAAGGCGATTAAAACATAATCTGACCGAACTGAATATTAACTTTGATAACCTTGACATATTAGAGTCAATTTCCCTGCGGCTTGCTGAAATGAATAATATTTTTCCTGAAGATTTTTCTGTTTACATACAGATTACCCGTGGTGTTCAGTTTCCGAGGAAACACAGTTATGAAGAAAATCTTACTCCCACCGTTTTTGTTTCTGTCTCCCGATTACAGGATAATAAAGAACAGCTCGAGAAAGGTGTGAAAGTTATTCTTGAAAAAGATATACGATGGACAAGATGTGATATTAAATCTGTTTCCCTCCTTCCTTCTGTCATAGCTAATACAAAAGCGGTTAAATCAGGAGCGTATGAAGCGATTTTTCATCGCGATGACTTAATAACCGAGGGTTCTCACACAAACTTCTTTGCAGTAAAAAACGAAATTCTTCATACCGCTCCGTTATCCAATTTTATTCTTGAAGGTATAACAAGAGAAGTTATTATTGAACTAAGTATGAGAAACAATATTTCAATCGTTGAAGATTATATCAAATTAAGCGAGTTAAAAACTTTTGATGAATTTTTTATAACAGGAACAACAACTGA
>JALHTS010000608.1 GCA_022865965.1 Ignavibacteriaceae bacterium | reverse complement strand
CTTAAGTTCTGTTTAAAACGAGATGTTGGAAATGTGAAAGGTCGGGTATCTGCATCGCATTATAAATTATTTAAAAATTAGTATGTTGTTATGAAATATCTATTATTATTTTTATCCGTATTCTTAACAAACTTTATTTATTCGCAGGCAAAACTCGATTTTGAATTCGACTATGCTCAGTTTGCTTACGATTCAACAAATAATTTTGTCGAGGTTTATTATTCTTTTAACCAGAACAGTTTGAAAATAGTTACTGATTCTCTCGGTAAAAGAATTGATGGATCATTGAAAATAGTTATTGAAGATTCTGTATCGGGTGAAATAATTCTAGATAATCAGTGGAAGGTTTCGCTTTCTATTATAGATGATGATTCAGATCATAATCAAAGTCTTATTGGAATTATAAGTTTTATTCTTCCGGAAGGAATTCTCAAATTAGACATTACCGGAGCCGATTTGAATGATGCAAACAACGTAAAAAGTATAATTGATCAAATAGTGGTAAACCCTATTTTAAAAGATGAGATAGGAATAAGCGATATACAACTAGCTTATAATATGATTCAGGGAAGTGAAAACGTCAATTCAATTTTTTATAAAAATACTTATGAAATAGTTCCTATTCCGAACCTGGTTTTTGGTAAAGATCAGCCCGTGTTGTTCTATTATATTGAGTTATATCATCTAGATAATCTTGAACAGGATGATTCTATGCTGAAATTAAATCAATTGATGTTAAATAGTCGTGGAAATATTATTAAAGGCAAAGATAAATATTTCTCCAGAAATGCAGATTCCAGGGTAGAAGTTGGCTCTGTTGTAATTGCAAATCTTCCAACTGATACTTATACTATAGTACTTTCTGTTATAGACAGCGTGAATAATAAGGGTGTTTCAACTTCGAAAAAATTCTTTATCTATAATCCTGATCTTTTTTACGATGATACTACGGCAACGAGCAACCTTGCGATTTTAGCCACTACATTTGGTTCTATGTCAGAGGAAGAACTTGATGATATTTTCGAGAAGTCAAAGTATATAGCTACATCAGCAGAAATTGATAAATATAATAAACTGTCTACTGAAGATGGTAAAAGACAGTTTATGAATGAATTCTGGAAATTAAGAGACGATGCTTCTGATTCACCACGAAATGAATTTTATGTCACCTATTTTCAGAGAGTTGAAATTGCAAATCAAAGATATACAGCCTTATCAAGAGCCGGTTGGAAAACCGACAGGGGCAGAGTTTTCATAATGTTTGGTGAGCCTACAGAAATTGAACGTTATCCAAATCAAATTGAAACCAGACCTTATGAAATTTGGCAATATACCGATATAGAAGGCGGAGTATCTTTTGTGTTTGCCGACCTTTCAGGATTTTCTGATTATTCTTTAGTTCACTCTACAAAAAGAGGAGAACTCAGAGATGATAATTGGAGTCGTAGAATTTATGTGAGATGATTTTCGAGATTGTCTCTCTCATAAGTCCAAATTTCCTTGTCATTCCCGTGAAAACCTGTCTGCTGACAGGCAGGCGGGAATCTAAAATCCATAAAACAAAATGGATTCCCACTTTCGTGGGAATGACAAATGAGTAAAATTTACTTTTTTGACGACCTCTTCTATATCTTCATTTATTGCTCTCTTTTATATCCTTCTTTGTTTATTTTTAAGCAGTTAAAATTTAATTGTAATTGAAAAACAGATTAGAATACATACTTTTTATTTCCTTTAGTTTTTTCTTCAGGATTATAGGATTAT
>JALHTS010000607.1 GCA_022865965.1 Ignavibacteriaceae bacterium | reverse complement strand
GGAATATTGCGGGAAAAACGAATGGGAAACTGATATCAATACCTTCTGTGATGGACAAAGAAAGTATAAAATCCGATGTGGATAAGATCGGTATTGTTTTTCCGGTTTATCATGGAGATATCCCTTTTATCATCAGAAGATTTATAACTAAAATGGATAATATAGACAAAAAATACATATTCGGAATTTGTACATACGGAGACAATCCGGGACTTTCCATAAAATATTTAGATGAAATGATTAAATCAAATGGTGGCAAACTTGCTGCGGGATTTGCTGTGAATATGCCCTATAACTATATTACCCCTTCTTTTGTACTAAGTGGGTTTTTCAAATCCTTTGTACTAAGAGAGATTGCCATAGAAAAACAGCAAGAACTATTCACCAATTGTAAGGAGAAACTTGAAATTATTTATGAATTTATTCACGCTCGAAAAGAAGGTTTATTTGAAACAAGCGCAGAAATAATCGAACACTTGATTGATTTTCTCAACCTAAAAGAAACATTAGGAAAAACTGTATGGCTGAAGATTGCTGGTTTTGAAGGACATACAAATCTACCTTTTCAGGAAAGTCTGCAGTTGATGGACTGTGGCTTCAGATGTGATAATAAATGCAATAGATGTGGAATTTGTTCAAAGATTTGCCCTGTGAAGAATATTAAAATGGTTGATGGCAGTCCTGTATGGCAGCACCATTGTGAACAATGTTTTGCATGCCTGCAATGGTGCCCAAAAGAGGCAATACAGTTCGGCAGTAGAACATCTCACGGGAAAAGATATCACCATCCGGATGTGAAGGTATCAGATATGATGATGTGTGAAAAAAAGTAGTTACATTAATTAAACGGGGAGGTGAGGATCGAATGATTATTATATCAAAAATAATAGGCACTGGGTTACTTTTTCTCTTCACAATTGCTACTGGTATTTGGCTGAGCAATTTCGGTAAGCCATTAAAATACCTTAATTTTTAACATCCATAAGTTAATAGCCCTTGCATCAGTGATATTCATAGCTATTGTAATTCGTAATTTGCTCAAGAATGTTGAAATCAACCATGTTATACTAGTCTTGATTATAGTTACGGGATTGTTTGTTCTCACATTATTTATCTCTGGTGCTTTGTTGAGCCTCGGAAAGCCAGTAAATAATATAATATTGACTATCCATAGTGTAACGCCGATTCCGACAGTGGTCACCATAGCCATAACAATTTACCTTATTTTAGTAAATTAGGAGTATCTTTTTTGGGAAATAGAGAAATATTAATAAAACAAATAGCCCCATGCGGTGCAAATTGTGTAACTTGCATGGCTTATCTGAGAAAAGAGAAAAGTTGTCCTGGCTGCAGAAATAACAATACAAATAAACCTTTTCATTGTGCTAGATGCAGGATTAAAAATTGTGATGAATTGAGTAATAATAATTTTGATTATTGTTTTGAGTGTAGAAAATTCCCCTGTAAAAGAATGAAGCAATTAGATAATCGTTACCGGACCAATTATCATTTTAGTATGATTGAAAATTTAGAGAATATAAAGAAAAATGGAATAGAAGAATTTATTGAGAGAGAAAAGAAGAGATGGATTTGTTCTAACTGCGGTG
>JALHTS010000606.1 GCA_022865965.1 Ignavibacteriaceae bacterium | reverse complement strand
TCATTTGGTCTAATCATATCATATTTTTCTCTTGCAGTTCTTTCGATCTTAGCCGGTATTTTTTTCTTGAGTGAATCTATTTCACCTTCTAATTTTTTATTTTCCTTTTCAAGTAATTCAATCTGTTCATTCAATCCATCAACTTCATTTTTTAGTTCAACATATCTAATTACGCCCTTTTCATTAAATAAAAGATACACTCCTCCAACAAGACACAGCAAAGCAATAAACAAAAATTTAACCCTATTACTTTTTAATAATTTCATAAACTAAGATTGATAATTTTTTCTACTAACTCATCAAACGAGATTCCAACCGCTTTTGCCATTTTAGGAACAAGACTCAATGAAGTCATCCCTGGCAACGTATTCACTTCAAGTGTATACGGTTTATGATCGGGACTCAATCTAAAGTCCACACGCGCATAAGTTTCACATCTTAAAGCTTTAAAAGCATTAAATGCCAATACCTGAAGTTGATGCGATACCTCCCCGGGTATTTCTGCCGGAACAATATACTCACTCATTCCCGAAGTATATTTGCATTCATAATCATATAAACCATGCTTGGGTTTAATTTCCAGAACAGGAAGAGGTTTATCATCCAGCACCGCAACTGTGAGTTCACGTCCGGGAATATATTCTTCAATCAAAACTCTGTCGGAATATTCATAAGTAAGATTGATTGCCGCTTCAACTTCATTTTCGGATTTACAGATTGTTAATCCGACTGATGAACCCTGGTCATTTGGTTTAATTACTGCTGGGAAATTTAATTCTGTTTTTATTCTATCTATAACATAATCAGTTTTGCTATCTCCGTTTTTTACTGCAAACCATTTTGGTGTTGTAACTTTATGATGATCAAATAATATTTTGGATTTTATCTTATCCATTGCAAGTGCACTTGATAAAACTTTAGAGCCGGTGTATTTAATTTCTTTTAATTCCAGCAATGATTGAATAGTTCCATCTTCACCCCACTTTCCGTGAAGCGCCAGGAACGCAAGATCAATTTGTTTCCATATATCAAGATTCATTGCCTTTATATAATTTGGATTTGAGATCGGTCCATAATTATCATTAGCAAAAAACAGATCAATATTATCCCGCTGATCATCACCATAAGCAGGATCAATGATAACAGTGGGATAACCTAGATTTTGCAAGGCTTTATAAACTGATTTACCTGTTGATTTTGATACTTCTCTTTCAGGAGATGTTCCGCCGAGCAGCAAAGCTATTCTTGGTTTTGTATTCATTCGAATTTGATTTTTTCTTTTTATATAGTTTTATAAAACAAAGTTCCAAATTTCAATATGCAAATCCCAAATAAATTCTAATCTCAAAATTCTAAATATTAAACTATTGGAATTTGAGATTTTAATATTGTGATTTATTTATTATTTGAATTTTGTGTATTGTAATTTTTCCGCTTCGTTTATAAAATCTTAAAAAATATTTCTTTTATCCTGCTTTAAACCATAAGTTTTTTCAGCCATTTCGAAAAGCTTATTAACGACATCATCAGTAAGTTTTTCTAGTTTACCGATTTTCTTTGCAAGAAAAATAATTTTTGCTGCATGTTCAAGTTTTTCCATTTTGTAATAGGCATCAAAAATATCTTTCCCAAAAGTAACTGCACCATGATTCTCTAAGAGCATTGCCCAGGAATAGTCGATATAAGGACTCATACTTTCAGGGACTTCATCAGTTGATGGAATTGCAAATTTACAAAGCGGAATTCTTCCTAATGTTAAAACTACTTCAGGAAGATAATGTTCAATTAACCCTTCACCTATCAAAGCGAACGCGGTTGCGTATACAGGATGACAATGAACAACTGCATTGACATCTTCTCGTTTTGAATATGCGAGAAGATGGATTTTATTTTCTGTCGATATTTTTCCTTCACCATTTAAAACATTTCCATTAAGATCAATCTCTATTAGATCGTTAACGGTTATTTCACCTTTGCATTTACATGAACGTGTGATAAGAACAGAATTGTTGTCTGTTCTTACGGAAAGATTACCATCGTAAGCAGCAACAAAGCCTTTTTCATAAACCTTATGACAAACTTCAACTAGCTTTTCTTTGAGAGACATTTTCTTTCCAACTCTTCCATTAATTTCATATTAGTTAAACCATCTTCACCTGTAATAGCGGGAATTTCATTTTTAAGAAATGATTTATGAATTGATTTTAGAAGATATAGTTGCTTGTTACCACGTTTTCTGAATGCTTTTTTTGCATCACCATCAATAAGAATTGTTAATTTAGGAGCAACAAGTTTTCTTCCAATCAGATTTTCAATGCTCATCGCACCTTTATGACAAATAATTTCAATTCTGTTAAAAGCTTTCTTTGAGTTATAAGAGACATTAAAAGATCCGTATCCTTCTTTAATAAACTTTGCAGTTCCAAGAGCAAAATCATCTACTTCACTTTGATAGACAAGATTATCAATCACACCATCTATACTTTCAATTTCTCCCCCGAGAAATCTAAGAATATCTATCATATGAGTTCCGACATCGCGAAGAGCACCGCCACCGCTAAGATCTTTCTTAAATCTGTAATTGCTGCTCGGTGGAAAATCAATATTAAAATTAAGTGAAATAGAAACAAGCTTTCCAAGCATTTGATCTCTTATCAATTCTCTGGCTTTGACAACTAATGGATGAAAACGATGCTGATAGTTTACAGCAAGATGAATATTATTCTGCTTACAAACGTTAACCATTTCTTCGGCTTGAGCTGAATTCATTGCAATTGGCTTCTCACAAAGAATGTGCTTGCCTGCTTTTGCCGCCTTCAATACTTGCTCGTAGTGATGTGCATTAACACTAGCAACATAAACTGCATTTATGTCCGACTTAAGAAATTCATCATAGTTATTAAAAAAAGATTGTGCACCAAATTTTTCTGCGACGAATTTTGCTCTATCTATATCTCTGCTGTATAACGAAATAAGTTTCCCTCTTCTTGACATCGTTAATGCAGGTATAAAAGTATTTTCAGTAACTCTACCGCAGCCGGCAATTCCCCATTTTATTTTTCTTGTTTTGATAGAAACTTTATTGATCATTTTATTTTCAATCTTTCCATTAGCTTAATAGTGGGTTTAGAATTCTGCATAATATAAAAATGAACGCCTGGAACATTTTTATTAAGAAGTTCTTCAACCTGCTTGGCTGCCCATTCAACACCGATATCAAGAACATGTTCGGGTTTTGCATTCATTATTTCATCAGATAATTCTTCAGGAATAGAAACATAAAAATTCTTTGGTATTGAATGAAGCTGAACCTTGGAAGTCACGATTTTCAGTCCAGGGATAATCGGTACAGTGATACCGATTTGTTTACACATTTCAACATAATCAAAATAATATTTATTATCATAAAACATTTGAGTAACAACATATTCAGCCCCGGCATCGGTCTTTTGTTTTACGTATTTAATATCTGTTTTTAAGTTAGGTGACTCGAAATGTTTTTCAGGATATCCGCTTACACCAACACAAAAATTCGTTGGCTTTGCATCAAGAAGATTTTCTTCGAGGAATTTTCCTTTATTCATGTCAACCATCTGCTTAACCAGATCAGATGCATAAAGATTAACACTTTTACCAACTGGAATAGGCTTTTTGTATCCACTGTCATCGCCCTGAATTGCAAGAACATTTTGAATTCCAAGATAATTTAATTCAATTAGGAAATCCTCTGTTTCTTCTCTCGTAAAGCCCTTTGTCAGAACGTGTGGGACAGCATCAATATTGTACTTGTGCTGAATTAGTGCACAGATACCTAGTGTTCCGGGTCTCTTCCTCTTAACAATCTTCTTAATCCCCTGCGGAGTTTCATCGTAATTAACTTCTGCAGCGTGACTTGTAATATCTATAAATGGAGGTCTGTATTTTACAATATCTTCAAGAACCGCAAGTAAACTGTTTATATCTCCACCGCGTTTGGGAGGAATAATTTCGAAACTTATAAGAGGTTCTTTTGCTCGTTCAAGATGTTCAATTACTTTCATTTTTTCTTATTAGTGTTTTTGAATATATATCATTATCTGGATTCAAACATATAACAATTATTCATTATTCAGCAAGAAGTTTGAATAATTTATTTTTACTATTTCTTATATCCGTTTCATTTGTGCATATCCTCATATACTTACCATTAAGCCATAACGGAGTCATATCACTGTAATGATCGCTCATAACATTTCCGGATTGACCGGTTGTTAAAATAATATAAAATTTATCGGGATCAGCATAGTCATGAATAAATCTCATCTGAGGCCCTAAAATATTTTCATATTCTTCATGATCTAATAAACCAATTTCCTTGTTCGCATCAAAGAACGGGTACTCTGTATTGAATATAGTTGTGCCATCTCCGCCTATATTGTAAGGACCTATGTTTATAAAATTATCAAGTATTGCGGCTTGTCCGCTGAATGAATGTCTGAAAATAACTTTATGAAGATTTCCCCATTGCCAGTTAGCTACGTTTTTTCCGAGTTTGTTTTCTAATTCTGTTAAAGCATAAGATAGACTTTTTCTGATTATCTCATCTCGCGTTTCAATTTTATTTGTTGTGATATTATTAAACCATGATGAATTTGGACTTTCAAGTATCTGAAGAATACTTCTGAACGGAACATTTGCAATAAACACAAACTGATTATAAAGTTCTTTGCCAAGCTCATCATAATAAGTGTTTCTTAAAAGATGATTTAAGAATGATGAGTAAATAGCCGGAGCCTGACTTTGGCTATTCATTTCATAATCCCATTCGGACAGAAGTTCAAGAGATTTTTTTAAATTTTCATCATGGATTTTAATTCCTTTAAATGCATCAAAAATATATTTTGTTACTATCTTCGCATAAGGTGAATTGATATCCGTCTGATATTTCATAAAATCTTCTTTTGAATGAACATCTTTTGAATGGATTAGTTCCATAATCCTGTCAATTCTCGATGAAGGTTCCCAAAGATTTGATATGTGATATTTAAAATTCTTAATTACTTTATTGTTTGCGGTTGCAATATAATTCTGCGGTGGGTTTAACAAGTAAGGTAATTCATTAAAAGAAACATACCCCCGCCAGTCGTTTTCAGTTGTTGTTCCGTCAAAAATTAATGTCGGATTATTACTTTTTCTTAAAGGAACTCTCGCTGCAAAAACATATCCAATATTTCCTTTCTTATCCGTATAAACAAAATTTTGCCCGGGCAAACTAAAATCTTTCAGAGCATTTCTGAACTCTAAAAAACTTTTTGCTTTGTTAAGATTAAAAAAAGCATTAAGCTCATCACTGAATTCATTTCCTAACCATTGCATACTAATTGCAGGCATTTTTATTTGTTCTTCGCTGAACAACAAAGTTCCCGGATGTATATCTGAAATTACCGGACCTCGGTGAGTTTCTTTAATCTCATAAACATAATTATCAGCATCTTTTACTTTAATTGTGTCTTTAAATATTTTAAGTTCTTTCCAACTGTTATTCACAAAATAATTTTTTCCCGATGAATCAATTTTCTCTATATAAAAATCAGCATCATCGTTCATTATATTTGTCATCGTCCACGAAATATTATCATTCATTCCGATTACAATACCCGGAACACCCGGGATAGATACACCGGCGGCATTCCAGCCTGCCTTGCCGCTAGATAGGTCTTTGCTTTTGATTACGACTGCATAAAATTTACCCGGTGCACTGAAAGCAAGATGAGGATCGTTTGCAATTATCGGTTTACCGGATTCCGACATTTTACTGTTTACTACCCAGTTGTTTGAACCGAGATGAGTCCCATAAATGCCAAGGAAGTTTCTGAATTGTTTGTCAGTTTCAATCAATGAAGAATTTAATGCAGTATATTTCTTATAATCTGATTGAATAATGTATGGTGCATTTTCGGGATAATCGGGAAGTATTTCCAGCGCTTTTTCTTTTCCAAGCTTTTGAATTATTTGCGCAAAAGTGAAATCAACCCACCACGACATATTAAGTTCCCAGCCCATCAACCTTACTATTATCAAACTATGAACCGGTTCCCATTCATAAGGATCATAACCGAGAACATCAAATTCAATCGGGTACTTTCCTTTTGCTTCGCGTATATAAAGATTAACTCCATCCGAATAGGATTTAAGTAGGCTAAGTACTTTGGGATTGTATTGATTTAGATTTTTCAGAATATTTCTTTTGATACCAACTGTTCTGAACATTTTATCAAAAGGAAGAGTTTTCTCACCAAGAATTTCACTCAATCTTCCTTCGCCGGCACGACGTACGAGATCCATTGTAAATAGTCTTTCCTGTGCGTGAAGAAAACCAAGTGCAAATGCGGCATCTTCATCTGTCTCCGCAAAGATGTAAGGTACTGCCATACTATCACGGTAAATCTCAATATTTTTGCTTATTGTCGAAGTCTCAAGCTCACCGGAATATTCAGGTAATGATGACTTAAGCATTTGCTCGATGAAGTATCCGCCGATCAGAAAAAATATTATAAATGAAACGGTTATACCAATTGTTATTTTAATCCACTTAGGCATTTATATTTTCTGAATTGATGATGTCAAATATAATAATTATTGCGGAGGAAGTTTTGATAAGAAATTTCGGTTATAAGCGCAGAATCTTATGATTTGGAAATTTTTTATGATAGAAATTTGATAAAATTATTTATAATCAAAAAAAAAAAAAAAAGGAAAATCAGATCATCTTAACATTCATTTCCCCAATAGAAACAATTTGATGAGAAATAAAAAAACCCCGATCAAAAAATGACCGGGGTTAAATAAATCTTGGCAGCGACCTACTCTCCCACACACCTGCGCATGCAGTACCATCGGCGTGCTGGGTCTTAACTTCTCTGTTCGGAATGGGAAGAGGTGTTTCACCCAGGCTAAAACCACCAAAATTAAACTCAAAAAATAAAATTGAAAGATGAAAGAGCAGAGCCCTAGAGAGAAACAAATCTGTATATAAAAATTTAATGGTTAAGTCGCACGACCTATTAGTACTGCTTGGCTGAATGCATTACTGCACTTACACCTACAGCCTATCAACCTCGTCATCTCCGAGGAGTCTTTAGTTACTTACGTAAGGGATACCTAATCTTGAAGCGTGTTTCGTGCTTAGATGCTTTCAGCGCTTATCACAACCGTATATAGCTACCCAGCGATGCCACTGGCGTGACAACTGGTACACTAGAGATACGTTCACTTCGGTCCTCTCGTACTAGAAGCGACCCTTCTCAAGTATCCTTCGCCCGCATAGGATAGGGACCGAACTGTCTCACGACGTTCTGAACCCAGCTCACGTACCGCTTTAATTGGCGAACAGCCAAACCCTTGGGACCTTCTTCAGCCCCAGGATGCGATGAGCCGACATCGAGGTG
>JALHTS010000605.1 GCA_022865965.1 Ignavibacteriaceae bacterium | reverse complement strand
AGCCAACGTGAGGATCGAAATAATCTGAAAATCTTTCATTTGGCGACCAGGTTACACCTCCGTCAGTCGAATTTGAATAATATAAAGCTGATAAATAAGTTCCGGGATTATCACGAGTATCCAGCCATACTACATCAATTCGTCCGTTTGGAGCAACCGACATAGTACCGAACCATTGATATGCTGTAGTATTGGGATCATCATTAACTCTGTTCGGCGAACTCCAGTTTATACCCCCATCTGTACTGCGAACAAACATAACATCTAATGGGTCAGGCTTACGTTCAACAGAGCATAATAAATAAACGTTGCCGTGATAAGGACCGTTAGAAGTGTCAGTCGCTATTAACGTTTGTCCGAGTAAGCCACCAGGATTAGGACCATGGTTAACTGAAATAGAACCACCAAGATCTACAACTGTAGTCATATCCCATGTTACCATTTCGCTTGAGTTCTGTGCATTTGTAGATTTTGCAACTAGAAAATCAGATCCAGTTGTTCCACCAATATAAAGTTCACCTTCGGGTCCAACGGCAAGCGTACCCCAATAAGGATCATCGGGGATTGTAATACAATCTTCAAAACTTCCACCCCCATCAGTCGAACGAGTAAAAAAACCAGGATAACAAACGCTGTAGCTGGAAGTCCAGAAGGAATAATTATGTCCAGTTCCGGGTCCGCCGGTTTTATCTATTGTCATCCATTGTTTGTCTCCTCCTTGAGCATAAGTTCCACCATCCCATGATGATCCTCCACTGTTTGATTTAAATACGTCACAATAATATTCCGGGCTATTTGTCAAACTGTTGTAATAAAAATTTCCATCTGAATCAGAATCCAGAACTGGGTCTGAACGGAAAATTCCGGGTTCAATTACACCGGGAAATATCCAGGTCTGTCCACCATCCGTAGTAAATCCATATCCAGCCTGACGGAAATTACTTGTAATTGTATTGAACTGCCGCCATCCAATTGCCATTCTATTCGGACCATTTGGATCAACAGCAATAGAAGGTTCATTTGCCGCATCTCCAACTATGTTTTGCCCGTTCTCATCAACATTCACCTGAACAGTAGAAATATTACTCATTGAATACTTATAAGCCGGTGATCTTCCTTGATTTTTCCTTAAAACCGGGACATAATCATCATCTTTAATTTCATGATGTGCGGTAGGATCAGGAGCTTTACTTATTTTTTGTTTGGTTGTTTGAGAAATAATTTGACCTGGCGATATGAGAAAAACTATAACCAAAAAGAGAACTAACTTGATAATATTATAAAAACTTTTCTTTTCAAATATGTGATTCATATTATTTCTCCAAATTTAGATTTCGGAAGTTGTGAAATTTTATTTTACTTTAATTTACAAACAATATTATCGTTCTGTTTCGTTATGGCAATACTATTTTTTAGTATTTATTAAAAAGGGATTTCAATGTTTGAATTATTATTAAATAAATCATAAAAAGCTGCTTAGCTGAAGTATAGGAAAACGGCGCATAAAATTTATATCTGGCTCTGTACTTTTTTAATTTCATTTAAACCATCTTTT
>JALHTS010000604.1 GCA_022865965.1 Ignavibacteriaceae bacterium | reverse complement strand
TGTAGGAATGAGAAACTCTTTTCAAGATAGTCTAATGCATTTGTTTGCTCATCGAATCTAATCCATTTTGCAGTTACAGTTGTCATTAAAATATCTTGAACTTCGACAATTCTAAAACCTTTCCTTAATCAACTCCATTATTTTAATTCCTGCTTCCGGAATTTTTGTCCCAGGACCAAAAATTGCTGAAGCTCCGTGGTCGTAAAGATAATCATAATCCTGTGCTGGAATGACGCCGCCACAGATTACAATAATATCTTCTCTACCAAGTTTTTTTAATTCTGCAATAAGCTGAGGCAATAATGTTTTATGTCCCGCGGCAAGTGAGCTCATTCCAACAACGTGAACATCGTTTTCAACTGCCTGCTGGGCTGTCTCTTCGGGAGTTTGAAATAATGGACCAACATCAACATCAAATCCCATATCCGCATATGCTGTTGCAACTACCTTTGCTCCACGGTCATGTCCGTCCTGACCCATTTTAGCAATCATAATTCTTGGACGACGACCTTCCTGTTTTGCAAACTCATCTGTCATCTTACGGACTTGTTCAAACAGCTCATCATCTTTTGCATATTCGCTGCTGTAAACTCCTGATATTGTTCTTGTCACGGCTTTATACCTTCCGCTTACTTTTTCAATTGCAGATGAAATTTCTCCAAGTGTTGCACGTGCTCTTGCTGCAACTATTGAAAGCTCCAATAAATTACCTTCACCTGTTTCTGCACATTTTGTAAGAGCATTGAGTGCTTGTTTAACATCTTCATCATTTCTGTTTTGCTTTACAGACTGTAATCTTTTTATTTGTGATAATCTAACTGCAGTGTTATCAACTTCCAAAATTTCAATCGGATCTTCTTTTTCTAATTTGTATTTATTAACACCAACTATAGTTTCTCTTCCGGAATCAATTCGTGCCTGCCTTCTTGCCGATGCCTCTTCAATTCGCATTTTTGGAATTCCAGCTTCAATTGCTTTTGTCATTCCGCCGTAAGATTCCACTTCAAGAATATGTTCCCAGCCTTTTTTAAGAAGTGAATCAGTTAATGCCTCAACATAATAAGAACCACCCCAAGGATCAATAACTTTTGTAATGTAAGTTTCATCCTGCAAATAAAGTTGAGTGTTACGTGCAATACGTGCAGAAAAATCTGTTGGAAGTGCAATTGCTTCATCAAGTGAATTTGTATGAAGCGATTGTGTGTGCCCAAGTGCTGCAGCCATAGCTTCAATGCAAGTTCGTACAACATTGTTAAAAGGATCCTGTTCGGATAAACTCCAGCCTGAGGTTTGTGAGTGAGTTCTTAATGACATCGATTTATCGTTCTTCGGATTAAACTGCTTAATTATCTTTGCCCATATTAATCTTGCAGCACGCATTTTGGCAACTTCCATAAAATAATTCATTCCCTGCGCCCAGAAGAAGGAAAGTCTCGGTGCAAATTCATCTATATCCATTCCAGCTTTTATTCCGGTTCGAACATATTCCAAACCATCTGCAAGTGTATAAGCCATTTCAAGATCGGCAGTAGCACCGGCTTCCTGCATGTGATATCCTGAAATTGAGATGCTATTAAATTTGGGCATGTGCTTAGCAGTGAACTTAAAAATATCCGCAATGATTTGCATAGAAACTTCAGGCGGATAAATGTAAGTGTTACGAACCATGTATTCTTTTAAAATATCATTCTGAATTGTTCCCGTTAGTTGTTCGTGTTTTACACCTTGTTCTTCAGCAGCAACAATATAAAACGCAAGTACCGGAAGTACAGCACCGTTCATCGTCATCGATACAGACATTTTATCAAGTGGAATCTGATCGAAAAGAATTTTCATATCAGCGATTGAATCGATTGCAACTCCCGCTTTTCCAACATCACCAACAACTCGTGGATGATCTGAATCATAACCGCGATGAGTTGCAAGATCAAACGCAACAGATAAACCCATTTGTCCTTGCGCAAGATTTCTTCTGTAAAAAGCATTACTTTCTTCAGCAGTAGAAAATCCCGCATATTGTCTTACTGTCCAGGGACGCTGAACATACATTGTGGAATATGGTCCACGCAAGAAAGGCGGAAGTCCTGAGAGGTAATCAACGTGATCAAGATTCTGAATGTCATCTTTAGTGTAAAGTGGTTTTACAGGAATCTTTTCCATCGTTTCCCAAATTAAATCTTCAACGGATTTACCGGTTTCATTCTCAAACTTCGTCCTCCATTCCAGATCGCTAATATTTTTAGTTTCAAATTCAAGTTTAATTTTGGAAAAATCTGGTTTCATTTATACTCCGTTTGAATGTTAAATGCTCAATGCTCAATTTTCAATGTTTGTTTAGATTTGATTGAGCGGTCTTAACAATCGCTGTAATGATTCTTATTAGTTCATCAATTTTATTTAAATAATTATTGTAGTCGTATTCTACCAATTTACTTTTACTAAGTAACCTTAACCAGTAGCGTGTTTCCCTCGCTTCTTTTGAAGCAATGGACATTTTAGTTGCAAAATCCTTTTTGGTCTGCGCTGCATTTGCTTCTTCAATATTAGCTCCGATACTAGTACCTGACCGCAACATTTGTTTAGAAATGACAAATTCATTTTTGCTCTTTAATATTTTGTACAATTCAATTATCTCTAAAGCAAATTCAAATTACTTGTTAAGTACTACATTATCTTTATCATAATTCTCAGGCATTTTGATTTTCTCCATTGATCATTAAACATTTAACCTTGAACATTCTTTTATAGCGCTCCTATTCTTTTTAATAAAGTACTTATAACAAGGTACGCATCAGCACCTAAGTATATAAAATTATCAACACCGGATTTTTTATGTTCTTCAATCTGATCTTTTGGATAACCAGCAAGTAAGACAACAATGTCTTTTGATTTTTCTTTTATTCCTTTTACTATTGGTGGAACAAGTTCTGGATAAGTATCATCGGTTGAACAAATAACAACTGCTTCTGCCTTAGAATCAATAGCTGCTTTTACAGCTTCATCTGTTGTCGCAAAACCATTAGGATAAACTATTTCAAATCCACCAACTTCAAAAAATGCCCGAGAAAAATCAGCACGGGCTTTGAATTGTTTAAGCGGACCCATCGTAGCTAAAAATACTTTTGGTTTTCCGCCTGTTTTCTTTTTATAATTTTCAGAAGCGATTCGTAGTTCTTCAAACATTTCTGCAATCCGAAAAGGTTTTAATGGCAAAACAGAAATTCCTTTTTCAGCTGAAGTACGTATAATTTTTGAAACCACCCCAAGCGTAGCCCCATCGAGATATGCATCGATTGCATTCTCAATTAATTCATATGATATTGGATCAGAATTATTTTTAAGATTTTCAAGTATTTCATTGTACTCTTCATCATCATGAGCCATTTTATATTTCTTAGTATAGTCAACACGTTTTATATAAATTGAATCATAATCAATTGATTTTATATCCATCATTTTTTCTTTTGGATTAGCATATTTATTTGTGCCAACCAGAACAGTTTTGCGTTTTGCAAAATCTTTTTTCTTTGCTTCTGCTATTTTTGTAATTTCTTCCTGCACAAATCCGGATTGGATTGCTTTTAACATTCCGCCTTTCTCATCAATCGCTTGAAATAATTTCCACGCAGCATTTGCAATATCATCTGTCAGCTTTTCAACAAAGAAAGATCCGCCAGCCGGGTCTATTACCTGATCAAGGTGTGATTCTTCTTTAAGAATGATTTGTGTGTTACGTGCAAGTCGTCTTGAAAAATCATCCGGAACATTAAATGATTCATCATAAGCATTTGTTTGAAGCGAATCAACTCCACCTACAATTGCAGAGAAAGCTCCTGTTGTTGTACGGAGTGAGTTTACAAACGGATCAAAAAAAGTCTGATTGAACTGAGAAGTTTTACCGTGAATGAAAATTTTTCGATTTTCTTCTTTTACACCATATGCTTCAAGAATTTTA
>JALHTS010000080.1 GCA_022865965.1 Ignavibacteriaceae bacterium | reverse complement strand
GACTTAATATTTTTTAATATTTGCTACTGTCTAACAGGGTTATTAGTAAGATTTCAAAAAATTATAAAAACCAGCTAAGAAAGTCCATTTTTAAGTAAAATAATAAAAGGAGAAAAAAATTATGGCTATAATGATAACTGAAGAATGTATTAACTGCGGAGCTTGTGAGCCAGAATGCCCGAACACAGCAATTTATGAAGGTGGAGTTGAGTGGGAATTAGCAGGAACTAGTTATGGTGATGGTAAAGCCGCTCCTTCCGGAGCAGAGGGATTCTTTTCATCTGATTTCTTTTATATTGTTCCAGATAAATGTACAGAATGTGTTGGTTTTCATGACGAACCACAGTGCGCGGCAGTTTGTCCGGTGGATTGTTGCGTTCCTGATCCGAAACATGTTGAGGAAAAAGATGCTCTTCTTAAGAGAAAAGAATATCTTGATGGATTAGGAAGATAATCTCATCTTTTCATTTCTTATTTAAGGGCGTCAACTGACGCCTTTTTTATTTTCGGAACTTCTTTTCCACTTCTGAGAAAAATCATATCCTAAGTGACCTCCAATCATCCAAATCGACTATAAAATATATTTATCCTACTGGCACAGAAGTAGAGTTAATCTAATTGATTGATTAGGTAGTAAAGAACAGGGAAATAAGTTCAGAGGAGATAAGGGCATTTTGCAGATGCCCTTCTTTTTTTCAATTCTTAAAAATTCACTTCATTTATACCGGTCGGCGATTTCTTTTCTCCAAAAAATAAAATAAATTTTTCTGTTTATCCTACGTAAATTCTTTTTAAATTTGTTGTAAAATAAATAAAAATAAAATTATGCAAGTAGGTAAATACAAATTAAGAATAATTAACTCCGGATTTTTTGGTTTAGATGGCGGGGCAATGTTTGGAATTATTCCTAAACCGTTGTGGGAAAAAACTAATCCCTCCGATGAATTGAACAGAGTTACTCTGGCTACAAGAAATTTATTTCTTGGATCTGATTCAAAAAAAATTTTGATTGATACGGGAATGGGAAATAAGTGGAATGACAAAACCAGGGATATTTATAGGATTGATTCCGATCTTAAACTTGAATCTGCACTTGAACAAAATGGTGTTAAACCAGATGATATAACAGATATTATTTTAACTCATTTGCATTTCGACCATACAGGCGGATCCACAAAATATGAAAATGAAAAGCTGATTCCTTCTTTCCCGAATGCTAAATATCATGTACAGAAAAAGAACTTTGAATGGGCAACGAATCCATCTGACAGAGACAGAAGAAGCTATATTAAAGAGAATTTTGAACCGCTTGCAAAAGAAGGAGTTTTAAATTTTACTGATGAAGACGATTTCTTTGATGATGAAATTCAGTTTAAAGTAATAAACGGTCATACATTCGGACAGCAGATGATAAAAATATCAGATGGCGGAAATACGATTCTATATTGCTGTGATTTAATGCCGTTCGCTTCTCATATTCGTTTGCCATACATAATGGGTTATGATCTTCAACCTCTCATTACTCTTCAGGAAAAGAAAAAATATCTTAAGCTCGCGGCAGATGAAAATTGGTATTTGTTTTTTGGTCACGATCCTGAAATTGCTTTGGCTACAGTTAAGCATTCTGAAAAAGGAATTGTTCAGGATAAAACATTCAAATCTTTTGATTCAATATGATTGAAGATGGATTTACAAAACTCTGCAAAGTTTCTGAGTTACAGGAAAGAAAAGGAAAAAGATTTATTGTTGACGGCATAGAAGTAGCACTATTTAATGTTGATAATGAGATTTATGCATTAAGTAATATCTGTCCTCATAAGCACACTGCATTAATTTATGATGGTTTTATAGAAGATGGTTACGTAGTTTGTCCGGCTCATGGCTGGATGTTTGATATTCACACAGGAAAATTAAAAACCGGAAAAACAAGAATAACAACTTTTCCAGTTCAAGTAAAAGATAATTACGTTTTTATAAAAGTAACTGACAAAGAATAAAATTGTTGATTTTCGGAGATTGTCATTCCAAATTCTAATTTAATAAGATGAAGAATCTGAGAGATTAATTAAATTAACAAACGATACTAATGTAAAAGATTAATGCCAAAACTCACAAACCAAATAGTAACTGAGCTCGCCAAAGAATTCGGATTTAATCTTATTGGTTTTGCTAAAGCTGAATTGATTACTGATGAGGTTAATAAATTTGAGCAATGGTTGGGAAAAGGTCATCAGGCGAGTATGAGTTATTTGGAAAATAATCTACACAAGAGAAAAGATGTAAAAGAAATTCTTCCAACTGCTAAAAGTGTTATTTCACTTGCACTTAATTATTACACTGATTATGAGTATTCAAAAGATAAAGACAAAGGAAAAACCTGCCTGCCGGCAGGCAAGGTTTCAAGATATGCCTGGGGAAAAGATTATCATTTAATAATCTGGGATATGCTTTCTGAATTTGAATTAAAGCTTAAAGAGCTTGAACCTGAACTTGAGACTATATCCTATGTTGATACCGGACCGGTTATGGATAAAGTCTGGGCGGTTAAAGCCGGACTTGGCTGGATGGGAAAGCACACAAATGTAATCAACAAAGAAATTGGAAGCTGGATATTTTTAGCGACAATCATTACCAATTATGAATTTGATTATTCAGAAATAATAACTGATCATTGTGGAACTTGCACTGCCTGCATTGAGGCTTGCCCTACAAATGCAATTGTTGATGAATATATTGTTGATTCAAATAAATGTATTTCCTATGTGACAATAGAAAGCAAAGGTGAGATCAATCCAGAGTTTAAAGGAAAGTTTGATTACTGGATATTTGGATGTGATATTTGTCAGGATGTTTGTCCCTGGAACATTAAATTTGCTGAACAAACTTTTGTAAAGGATTTCAATCCAACTGATGGAGAAACAGAAATTGAACTTCAGAAAATTTTAGAGATGAGTGAAGTTGAATTCAAGGAGAAATATGCTGTTAGTCCTATTAAAAGAGCAAAGCTAAAAGGACTTAAAAGAAACGCTCGTTTTTTGTTTGTCTGATCAGAATTGTCCTTTCAATTACTGT
>JALHTS010000079.1 GCA_022865965.1 Ignavibacteriaceae bacterium | reverse complement strand
TGGGGAGTTTATAAAGACATTTACTGTGCTGGAAATGATGATACTTTCAAGTTTCTTGAAGATGTTCTATCAGAAGTGATTGATTTATTTCCCGGTCCCTATATTCACATAGGCGGTGATGAAGCACCCAAGGATCGATGGAAAGTATGTCCTAAATGTCAACAGAGAATTAAAGACGAAGGTCTTGCCGACGAACATGAGCTTCAGAGTTATTTTGTAAAACGGATAGAAAAATTTGTTAACTCAAAAGGAAAAAGAATTATCGGCTGGGACGAAATTCTTGAAGGCGGTTTGGCGCCTGAAGCAACAGTTCAATCGTGGCAAGGGACTAAAGGAGCAATTGATGCAGCTAAAATGGGTCACGATGTAATTGTATCTCCGACTAGTCATTGTTATTATGATTATCCAATTGAAACAACAGATGTTCCTAAAGTTTATTCATTCGATCCTGTCCCGCCGGAACTTAATGCCGAAGAAATTAAGCACGTTCTTGGAACTGAAGGAAATATGTGGACAGAATATGCTCCACAAAATGTAATTGATCACAGATTGTTTCCGCGAATTGTTGCTCTTTCTGAGGGTGGGTGGACTAAACTAAAACATAAAAACTATGCGGACTTTAATAAGCGGTTACAAAATCATTATGATAAGCTTGATGAACTTGATGTAAACTATGCTTTCGAAGTTAGTTCGGTTAAAACCAATCTTGTGTTTAATAAAGATAAAAATGAATTTGTGATATCATTAGAAAATCAGCAGCCGCAGTTTGATCTTTATTATACTATTGATGGAGCTGAGCCAACTATAAGTTCAACTAAATATTCAGAACCAATCAAGTTAAATAAATCTGCAACTTTAAAGATGGCTTTATACCGCGGAGATAAGAAAGTCGGATACACAATCGAAAAAGATTATACAATAAGCAAATCACAAAACAAAAAAGTCGAGTTGACTTATCCCTACAGTGCGGTTATTCCGCTCCTTACTGGTCCGATTAAACTTATATGGGGGCTCAAGTCCCAAAGTATTTTTGGAGTACAACTCTATGAAAGATTCACTGGTGGCGGAGATTTTGCTTTAACAGATGGCGTTAGAGGAACAAGCAGTTACCGCGATGGTTTGTGGCAGGTATTCGGTCAAACTGATTTTGAAGCCGTTGTTGATCTTGAAAAAGCAACAGACATAAATAAAATAATCATCGGATTTTTCACTGCTTCATCGTCTCTTGTAGTATTTCCTGAATATGTTGAATTCTTTACTTCAGATGATAAAGAAAATTATAGATCGCTTGGCAAGATTAGTAAAGATTTTTCATTGAAAGATCCATCCTGGATAAAAAAAGATTTTTCTCTGGGCGTTGATAATGTTTCTGCTCGTTATGTAAAAATATTTGCAAAAAATCCATTAACTGTTCCCGACTGGCATCCCGCTGCAGGTCGGCGTGTTTGGTTGATGGTTGATGAAATTATTATTGAATGAGAGAATGCGAATATGAGTATCAATAAAACTACAAGTGAAAAACAAATTTGTATTTAGTTAAACATTTCAAAAGAAACTAATACTATATGGATAGACAATATTTCCGCTACTTGCCTTTACCATATTTTTTAAGATGAAAACAATGTAATAAGTTGCAACAAATACAATCAACACAAACCCAATAAATAAGGGCAGAAGTAATGTCGAGGTAAAAAGATAGACAAGCAGGCTAAGCTGAAAGTTCATCACTTTTGCCGAAATGAAAGCGAGTTTTGGTTTCTTGTTTATTGTGAAAAACCAAACAGGTAAAGAAAACACTGGAATGGGAATCAACGCCATTATGTGAAGAAATGTTTTCAATCTGTTCTTATTACTTTTTTATAGCCATTTTTTTCGTTTAAAGTACCATATCATCAAAGCAATTGCTGATACCGTAAAAATCCAGAAGCCCCAGGGATACATCCATTCATAGCGAAGTTCCGGAAAGTGTTTGAAGTTCATTCCATACACTCCGGCAAGAAAAGTCAGCGGAATAAAAACCGTAGCAATGATTGTAAGAACTTTCATCACCTCATTCATTTTATTGCTAACGCTCGACAAATAAACATCCAGCATGCCGACCACCATATCCCGGTAAGATTCTATTGTATCAATCACCTGAATTGTGTGATCGTAAACATCACGAATAAAAACCTCTGTGGATTTCTGAATAATTCCTGTTTCATTTCTTTGCAGTGAACCTAACACCTCGCGCAGCGGCCAGACAGACTTACGCAATAGAATCATTTCTCTTCGAAGATCATGCACTCTCTGAAGATCGCCCTTTTCTGAATTTGTAATCAAACGATCTTCAAGCTCTTCAATATCTTCACCTATTTTTTCGAGTATATGAAAATAACTGTCAACAACTGCATCCATTAAAGCATACGCAAGATAATCGGGACCGCTATTGCGCATTCGGGG
>JALHTS010000603.1 GCA_022865965.1 Ignavibacteriaceae bacterium | reverse complement strand
TTTGCTGTTCAGATTTGGTTTATCTGCAGATGTCATTCAGGATGGTACATCAAAATTAACTACATCTGTTGACGCAATTCATCCAAATGACCATACCGAATATGTTAATGCCGGTGCTGAGTATTCCTGGAATGAAATAGTCTATCTTCGTGCCGGATACAATTCATTATTTGAGAAAGATACTGAAAAAGGTTTAACACTTGGATTTGGATTGCACTACAGAATTATAGATATGGTGAAAGTAAAACTTGATTATGCCTATCAGGATTTTGGTCGTTTGAAAGACGTTCACTATTTCTCAGTCGGTGTGAACTTTTAATAAACTGATGATTTATTGAAAATTTATTATTTATTTGTAGCCGCAAGTTTCAACTTGCGGTTTTTTTTAAAAATAAAGATTTAACCCTTTTACGGATTGCTGGTAACTATAAATATGAATTAAAAATAAAATTAGTTACAGATGAAATGTTGAGCGCTCAATTTCATTTTAATGCAGCATTAGTTTTTTTTAACACTTTGCTATTATTTTCAACCTGTTCAAAAACTCGTCTAAAATTACCACCAAGAATTTTTTCTACCTCCAGCTGAGAATAGCCGTGCTCTAATAACGCCATAGTTAAATCTGGAAACTTAGAAACATTTTCGAGTCCGGATGGAGTAACTTCAATACCGTCGAAGTCAGAACCGATTGCAACATTATCAACACTAACATCTTCTAAGTTAACGATATGATCAATATGTCTTATGACATCATCGATATCTGCAGTTGAAGTACCTGTAAGGAAATATGGATAGAAAACAATTCCAATAACTCCGCCAGAGTTTGCTATATCCTGTATCTGCCAATCATATAAATTCCTTGTTCTTTCTACAAGTGCTCTTGCGCCTGAATGTGTAGCGACAATTGGATTTGTTGTAACTTCTAAAATATCCTGGATAGTTTTTATTCCTACGTGTGAGATATCAATAATTATCCCAAGAGAATCCATTTTTCTAATGACATCTCTTCCAAAGTCATTTAAGCCAACAGTCAAAGTACGAGTATCTGCAGCAGCAACTGCCCAGCTTGTACTGTTATTCCAGGTTATTGTCATATATCGCATTCCAAGATTATATAAATTTTCCAGTTTTTCTAAACTTTCTTCTATAGAATGTCCACCTTCAACACCAATAATTGCAGCTATCTTTCCTTGTTCATTAAAGCTCAACGCATCTTCCATTGTAAAGGCTTGCTGGATTGAAGCCTGATTTTGATTCATAGTAGTGTTAAATACATCAAATATTGCTAAAGTGCGTTGGTAAGCAATTGCTAAATAATCCGGGTCGATCCAGATAGCAAAAAATTGCATATCAACTTCACCAGCTCGTAAACGTGGAATATCTGTATGATTATAAGTATTCCATATACTGAAATTATACGATGGATTATCTATCATTAATTCCATAACATCATTATGCAGATCAATCATTAACGCATTCGAGTGAACTGTGACTAATGCAGATTCAAAAAATTCATTTCCAATAATCGTAGTAGATATTTCATCAGGAACATAACCAAGCTTATATACAACAATTTCAACCGGAACATTTTGAATTTTTCTTGCAGTGCCGGAATAATTTATAATACCGGATTTAAATTCATCTAATCCTGTTCCACTTCCGCCGTCAAGCTGTATCATCTTTTTTGTAAAAGATTGATTATTCGTTTTAATCGTATAAAAATATACTCCTGCACTTCCTGTGCTTATCCAGTTTATGCTGTAATTACCAGCGGTAAGAAACTGGCTTTTAAAATCAATTAACTCGCCGAGAATGTTATGTACAGAAACTTCAACGAGTCCATCAACAGGAATTGAAAATTGAATTCTTGTGGATGGATTGAAAGGATTTGGAAAATTCTGGTCAACATAAAGGGAATTTGGAATTGTTAAATCAGCACCGTTAACAGTCGTTATAAGATTATAAGTCCAGTTACCGGATTGATCTGAAAAAACAGAATCAATAATTCCATTGTCAAGATTTTTTATTTCAACTTTTGAATTATAAATGGAAGTATTTGATTTTAAATCTTTTACATTTCCTGTTAAAGTCTGAGCTGATAGTTGATATAAATTAGCTGAAAAAAGCAATAAAAATAGTAATCCAAAAGTCGTTTTAACTGAACTGGGCATTGTTAAATATTCCTTGTTATAAATTGTCATGAGTTTATTCTTTCAATTAGTAAGATATAAAAATTTATGCTGTATGCGAACAAATTCAGCGGTTGTTTTTATATAAAATTGATCCTCAAACAACATTTATTTTAACAAAGATTAGCTACTTTTTACATTTTTGTGACACTTACTCAAAATATTTTTATAAATTATCAGCGTGAAGATTCAATTATCTAAGAAATGAGAAATAAAATGAAGAACGTTCACCTATCATTAGTAATACTTTTTCTTCTGAATACTTTAGCTATACCGCAGCAGAAAAAAGATGATTCCGGCAGAGCTAATTTCGAAATACTTCCAATTGTAAATTATGACTCAGATGTAGGTTTTGGTTTCGGTGCAAAAGCATTCTTATATGATTTCTTTGAAATGAATGAAAGCTTTGATCTCATTCTTTATAACAGCACAAAGGGGGAGAGATGGTACAGATTGGTTTTTTCTCTCACCGATTTTGAGAAGAGACAAGGAACGGTTTATCCACTCGCATTCGATCTTATTTTGGATTATGATAAGTACAATAATTATAAATACTTCGGTGTTGAGAATTATTTTGATTATGGCGGCAATGAGGATTATGAAATCTATACCAGAGAGCAATTTGAACTTACCGGTATGTTCAGCAAAGGATTTACTAAAAATCTTGTTGTGGAAGCGGGAATCAGTTATAAACTAATTAACAGTTTTAACTTTGATACAAGTGGAGTACTTGATTATACTATTTCCCAATTCAATAATAAAAATATAAATTTTCAATCATTCAGCATTAATATAAGGTACGATACAAGGAACAGTTTCATTAATCCTTCAGCCGGATTTGTTGCACAACTTGAAACCGAATCCGCTTTTAAAAGCAGTATTTCAAATGTTGGTTTTTTTAAAACAGGATTGACTCTTCAAAATTTCACTTCTTTATTCCATCCGAAAATTACTGTAGCATCAAGAATATTGGCGCAGATGATTTTACCATCAGACATTTCATTTCAAATTCAACTACCGATTGGTGGAAACAGGACAATAAGAGGATTGCAGCAGGATAGATATCTTTCAGCTTCAACTCTTGTTATAAATAATGAAATAAGATTTCCGATTTGGTGGAGATTTGGTGGAATTATTGGAGTTGATATGGGTATGACCGGAACAACTTCAGATTATAATTTTTATGATGATAAATTATCAGGCTGGATTGTTGCTCCTGCAGCCGGATTAAGACTTTATATGGATAATTTTATTGTTCGTTTCGATGTTGGTTTTACAAAAGAATACATGGGTATTTATTTTAATTTCGGGCATATGTTTTAGAGTTTATGTTCGGGTTCAAGTTTAAGTCTTTCTGAATACATTTGGATTTAAGTAGGGATAAAGCAAATATCTTGGCACATCGGCATAGCATAATAGTTTACATTCTTTTGACAATTTCATGACAACTAATAATTGGGATATTTTGAGATTGTAACCAGCAATTTCAAAACAAATTTAAAAGGTGATGTCATGAAAAAAATTAACATTTTCATTTCGATTCTT
>JALHTS010000602.1 GCA_022865965.1 Ignavibacteriaceae bacterium | reverse complement strand
TCTCTATCTTTGAATACATTGAATCATGGTACAACACTGGAAGGATTCATACAACATTACAAATGTCAGTGAAAGATTTTACAGAAAGAAATTCAAATCAACAATTAGTTGCTTAACGGTGTGTCCAGTTTAATGTTGCAATATCATTGACCACATTTAGCTAGTTAAATTGTGTCGCGATTGAAAGAGAAACTGTCTCAAGCTATAATTATCAGCTTAATCAACGGACTAGAATAATACCTGTAAAGATAATTATCAGGCTTATAGAAATTACGAGTATGTAATTATTCTAATTTTGTCAATTCTTCCATAGCACGTTTTCGAACAAAGGCAAGAGCAAAACTGTTTTCGTTGCACTGTGTTATCTTTTCAAATAAATTTAACGCCTTTTGCTTTTCACCCATATTTTTATTGGCCAGCGCAGTGTAGTACCAGTTCCCTGGGTCATCAGAATCAAATTTGTTAAAGTATTCAATCGCCGTATCATAATTTCCTTTTTTAAACTCAAGCCTTGCGAGAAAAGAATTTAGTTGCTTTTCTTCAGCAGGATTTTTTCTGCTTTCGACTCTTAACTTGCATTTTTCAGCTTCAACTATTGCCTTATCGAGCTCATTATTAGCTGCTAAAATACTAAAGTTTATTGTTGTTGTTATGGTAATTAGAAGCTCTCTGTTAGGTTCCGAAACTGGTAATTTTCCAGCTAAATCAATTGCTTTTTCACTATATTTCAATCCTTCAGCAGGATTCCCGGATTCTCTGAGAATGGAGGCCTGATCAATATATGAAAATATAACCATTGTAGCAAGATTTTCCTTTTCTGCTAAGGCACGAAATTCATCAAAAGTCTTCAGAGCATTTTCTGTTTTGCCTTCATGTACAAAAGATGTTGCTATAAGATGCAAAGCGCCCAATTTTCCGTTAATTCCACTGGCCTGGTCAAAATAATCCTGATAATATTTCCTTGCTGACTCATAATCACCTTTAAAGATATAATTATTGCCGATTCCATAAAGTGAAGCAGCAAAGTTAACCGGATCTATTTCAACTGCCTTTTTGTACTGTTCAATAGATTCATCATATTTCCCTATTTTTAAAAGAAACTCAGCATAAGAATCGTAAGGATTTGCTTTATCAGGGATTAATTTTATATATGTTAGAAATGCCTTTTCTGCTTCCTCGTAATTGTTGAGTTCAGATTGAAAATAACCTATCCTGTTATAAGCTGAAGCAAAGTCCTTATCCAGTTCCGTAACTTTATTATAATGGATAAGAGCAGTAGAATAATCTTTAAGGTTGTAATAATACTGACCTGCCATCATATGAACTCTTTTATCAGATGGGAATGAAATTAATAGCTGATCGAGATATTCTTTCTGTTTCTGGCCGTTGTCATCAGCCCATGCCAGATAGTACCGTATCTCATTTTTTTCTCCATCAGATACTTTGTCGATAAGGCTTACGGCTTTATCCAGGTTTTGTCGAAAAATCTCAGGTCCACCTCCCGATCGAGAACGATACAGATATGCCATTGCAAAGTTGGTATCTGCTTGGATAGCTTTATCAAAAAGTGAAGCTGCTGAAATAAATCCCATATTCTCGAATTTATCTCTACCATCAATAAAGAACTTCAATGCTTCTTTTGATGACGTGGTGATAGGTATCTCATTACCAGGAGACTGGGTTTTACAGGATGAAAAGAAGAACACGGCTAAAATGAATGCCGCAAGAATAACCGAGTGAGATTTCATTTTCATAATAAAAAGGATTAGTGATAAACTTTAAATGGTCTATTTATGATTAAAATAGTAATAAATATCCTGCCTAACAATCTTTTAGAAAAGTTAAACAATTGTGAAAAGGAAGGCAAATTTATTTTAGGAGGACTATCGGGTGTAAAAACCGTATGCATTAATCACGTTTGGCAGAGTAGATTGAAATTACCACCCATAACCTAGGAACAATTGCTTAACTCTGGCACCACACCCCTAAATCGCAGACCCCTGTAGATCAATGATTTGCAGGAGTCTTTAAATTTCTTGGTGACGGAATTAGTGACGGATTTTGTAACGTACTCGTTATCAAACATATGTACAACTATTCAAGAGATATTCCTAATGTAAATCATACACGAGAACTTAATTAAGTCAAATGAGAAACTCATTGATAAAATTGATAAAGTGGATTTCCCAACCCGTCTTGATAAAATTGATGCGACCGTGAGTGCTATCAATCAGGGACTGCAAAACACACAAACAAGGATAGGGGATATAGAGAGAAATCTTAAAGACGATTTTCAGGCAAAAACAAAAGATGTTACATCAAAAATTGATGCAAGCGAAAATTCTTTGAAGCAGCGAATTGATAATTTTGAGAAAGCAGCTACAGCAGAGTTTGAAAAGCATTCAAAGGAAAACACACTCTTAAAGATTTTGATCTTCGTTTCAATCAGATTAATTGCAGAACTAATCATATTTGGGATAATTTCAGGAACATGAAAGCTAACGCACCAAAAAATAAAACTTTACCACGCACAACCCGACAGACAAAAAAGCAACTTGATATATGATTACAAAACACAAGATAGACAAGACCTTAATGACACGGAAGAATAACCGCCAGTGCATAACATCGTGTAGCTTCAATTGCCGAGATAGTGCTGGTTTCAGAGTTTCCGCATTTAATAAACATTTGTGTAACTTGACAGGAAAGTACCTTGAAATCGGCAACTGAAGCTACGCGCAAATCGTTGCCAGCAATGTAAGACCTATAAAAACATTTATAATTATGCAGAATAAAAGACTTATCATCATCGTGCTCACAGTAGCACTCCTATTGCTCATTCCATTAATAGCGATGCAGTTCACAGATGAAGT